>CAYGNV010000017.1:0-20813 GCA_964351355.1 uncultured Smithella sp. | reverse complement strand
GTCACCTACAAACCGGGCGAAGGCATTACAGGAAAAGTGGCGGAAACGGGTCGCCCGATGGCTGTGGCGAATTTGGGCCAGGAAACGCATTTTCTGGATCGCACCGGCGCGCGTCGTCATCTGAACCGCGCCGAATTGTCATTTTTGTGCGTTCCGATTATGTATGATGGGCGCGTTGTCGGCGTCTTATCCGCCGACAAGGTCGCCAAGCAAGTCGAAAATCTGGATAAGGAACTGGCAATGCTGTCTTCGGTGTCCGAGCTGATGGCCAAGGCCGTGCATATCCGGGCGCTGGAAGAAGAAAACGAACGGTTGAGAAAAATTGTCGGCAGCACGCGATCGCCGTCGATCGAAATTATCGGCCATTCCAAGGTCATGCAGGAAGTATTCGGAATGGTTGCGCAAGTTGCCGATTCCAACACAACTGCTTTAATCACCGGCGAAACGGGAACAGGCAAGGAACTGGTTGCCCGCGCCATCCATAATAACTCTCCACGCAAAGGCGGTCCGCTGGTGCAGGTTAATTGCGCGGCTATACCGGATACTTTGATTGAAAGCGAATTATTCGGTCATGAAAGAGGCGCTTTTACCGGGGCCTTGCATCAGCGCCGGGGGCGCTTTGAAGAGGCAAACGGTGGCACAATTTTTCTGGATGAAGTCGGAGAACTTTCCGCCGCTGCACAGGTAAAGCTTTTGCGCGTTTTGCAGGAAAAGAGATTCCAGCCGCTGGGCTCCTCCCGAGTAATCAACGTCAATGTCCGAATCATCGCCGCAACGAACCGCAATCTGGAGCAGGATATTATATCAGACCGTTTCCGCGCTGATTTATTTTACCGTTTGAATGTTTTTCCGATCTATTTGCCGCCATTGCGCGAGAGAGGCAGTGATGTGATCTTGCTGGCTGATCATTTTCTGCTGAAATACAGCAAGGAAATGAGCAAGAATGTTAAAAGAATTTCCACGCCGGCGATTGAAGTTTTTCTGTCCCATAAATGGCCGGGAAATGTGCGCGAGCTGGAAAACTGCATCGAAAGGGCGGTCCTGCTGTCCAAAACAGATATGATTGATACGGCTCATCTGCCGCCTTCTTTGCAAATACGAGAAAAAGAATTGGACCGTAAGGAACGCAGCAAGCTTTCTTCCGTAGTCGAAGCGGAGGAAAGGTCTTTAATTATGGATGCTCTGCAGGAATCAGGCGGTAATCAAACCAAAGCCGCAACAATTTTGGGGACAACCAAGCGCATCATTCAGTATAAAGTCACCAAACTGGGCATCAATCCCAAGCTTTTCCGCAAGCAGGGTAAAAACGGCAATGAGACCTAATTGAAAAAGCAGATCATTTCTTGCGCTACTACATCAGAAATGAATCTCATATCCTTACCATCAACATCATAAACCCCAACCACATCAGCGTATTTCTGATCTTCAGGAACCAGTTGGGCCAGTAAATTGGGCATTTTATGCATCCATTTTGTGTTGAAAATTACTTCCATATTTCCCGGATAAATAGCCATATAAAAAATATCCATTTCCACAAGGTCTTGAAAGAAATGTGTGCCGAAGGATAATTCCGGGATCAAGCTGCCTTCTTTGTAGGCAATTTCGGCAATTGCGG
Organism: uncultured Smithella sp.; assembly: GCA_964351355.1. Taxonomy (GTDB): domain Bacteria; phylum Desulfobacterota; class Syntrophia; order Syntrophales; family Smithellaceae; genus UBA8904. Next base: position 19,198 of record CAYGNV010000017.1, on the reverse strand, counting down.
CGATATTATTAATTTCTGAAAAAGTAGTCGGTACGCCCATGGTCGGTGTTGTCGTTCCCCAGCGGCCCGGGCCGAAAAGAATGGTGGGCATTTCATCGCGCATGATCGTCCTATTTATTTTTCCTATCAATCGGGCAATGTTGTATTTATCTGTCAGCGGCAGCTTCGTGTATTGCTGAGGATCGACATAAATAACTCGCGATATGTTTTCGTGAACACCGCCGCCCATGAAGTTGCCTTGCTGCCGCAGAAATATTTTTTCTTGATCAATTTTGTCCGGTATTTCCACCCGTCGATAATGGCCTCTTGTCTGAAAAGGCCGGCATTGAAGAAGGTTTATTTGCAGATCTCCTATGGCGTTAAAGTTGGCCGTGAATTCAACATCAACCGGATAATCATAAACTTTTTCCAGTTGTTTGAGCATTTTGGACATAAGCCCGGCGAATTGGGTTTTGGAAAGCAATTCATCAAAGGTGATTATCCAAGCTTCGGCGTCTTTGCCTGTGGCTTTCATCCTCTCCGTGGCATCGATATCGCGCGTGCCAATCAGGTCCAGATGCTCTTCCAAATCACCTTTGAGCACCTCCGCCATCGATAATGATTGAAAACGATTTTCATCCAGATTCAGGACATCAACGCCATGCTGCGAAAAACGCCCCGCGTCTTCCTGCTTGGCGTAGGGTTTGATAAGCGGCGCATCCAGCGCGACAATGCGCGGGTAATCATTGGACATCCGGTTGACCGCTCTTGTCCCCAAACCGAATACCAACCGCAGCATTCCCGCTTGGGGATTGATGCCTTTCTGCCAGACAAAGGTATTATAAGATAAGCCGACGCCGGCTAATTCCGGGAAATAATATTTTTTACGATAAGAGCCGGAAACCCGCTGCACCAGGAGCGCCATCTGTTCGTCTTGCTGATCCAAGCCCCGCTGCATGCGATACGTGAGGGCGTCTACATTCATGGTGCTGGCGAATATTTTCCGCACCGCTTCCTCAAATTTATCATATCGTTCTTCCGGTGTCCCCTGATTGGCGCAAAAATAACTTTCATATTTCCCAGCAAAGGCGTTGCCGAAAGCATCTTCCAGCAGAGAGCTGGATCGTACGATGATGGGCGATTGCCCGAAATATTCGAGCATCAATTGAAAACGTTCCTTGATTTCATCCGGAAACTTGCCTTTGAGCATTTTCTTCCTTAATCCGACGGCGCTTTCAAAATATTGTTCTTTGGTTTTGTGCGCCATGAAATCACTCCACCATCCGTTTTGAACGATGTACGAATAAAAGATGTCTGATCCGATATAGAATGAATCGTGCAGCTCCAGATGGAGAGACCAATTGGTGGACGTATCTTTGCGTAAAACATTGCGGGCCAAAAGCATACCGGCGGATTTGCCGCCGATAAATCCCGTTCCAATCAGCCGTTCTTTGATTTCGATTAAATCCTCCAATGTAAAATATTGTTTCACCAGTCCGAGGATTCTCTCCTCTCTGCCTATCAATACGGAGGATAACTGCTCGATCATTTTATCTTTCTGATCGCCATTCTGCTTTCTGTCCAGAACGTCTTTGGCCTGCATGAATACGCGATCCCAATAGTCCAGATTTCTCTCGGCAGTGCTGGCGCTCGTTTGATTCAGATAGGAAAACAAGTTCGACGCATCGGCGCTGTTCATAATCGGAACAAATTCGTCCTGATCCATCATGTGCGGCAGAAACATCGTCGGCGAATAGCGCTGCCAGGCCTTGAGCGGATGGACATACCGCTTCCCCTGAAAGCTGTAAACATCAAGCAGTACCTGGGTGGTTTCCCGAATACGGGCAATTGTTTTAAAGGAATGGCTGTTGCGCAAAATGGAAAAGTAGGCGACGGTATTCAAATCAAAAAGGAAGGGACAAGTAATGGCAAAAAAGTTACCGATCATCAAATCGGTCGCCCAGGCTAAAAGCAGATCGGACAGGCAATCAAACACATAAAATACATCGCGACCTTCCTGCCGGATGATCTTATGAACTTCCCGGGAGAAAGATTCAAAGCCGACATTGGCGTCAAGTTGGTATAGCGCAATTTTATCCGATGCGGCCAGGAGTGGCGGATGCTTGGCAAAACGCATGTAAACAACGCGCCTTCCGCGATCCAGAGCCGTCTGGACGTATGGGTTAATAAATCTTTGATAATCTTCAATATTTTCAACCTGAAAAACAACATTGTCGCCCATTTGCAGATAGTTCAGGGTTTTATCCAAACCTTTAATCCCTGTACTGACGCTGGATATGTTCATGATGAGAACGCCTGCAATTTCTGTTATTCTTCCAAACCGTCATCGTCTTTTTTGACAGCGGCCGCTTTCAGAGGTCGAATTTTCCGATAGACTGACTGCGGAGTCTTTCTATTGCCGTCAACCGTAAGAAGCCTTTCTATCGTTATACCGAAAAGTTTTTCATTTTCTTCCAGGTAAGGTTCAATCAGATTCCAGTCCGCATCGGTGACATCAACATACTCGCCGCCGTTTAACTGTTCATCAACCAGCTTCCTGCGCGGATCGCGGACATAAATCGCGCCGCCGGAAGCCAGAGAGAATATATTAGAACCGGGATAGGGTGACTCGTATTCGTAAACAGAACCGTCATCATCGTTAAAGCCAATGCCGTTGAGAATAACAAAGCCGCCGCCATTGAGGGGGTCGCCGGCCATAAAGGATTCCGCCAGGTAATCCAGAGCGGTGCCGTTGATGACGACGCGTGGGCGTCCCACGGCATTAATTAAAGGCCGGCCCGCCGCGTTGCCCATGATGTAGGCGCTGCCGCCTTTGGCTCCGTACATGAAGGTCTGACCGACATCACCAAAGACCACCAGTTTTCCTTCTTTCATGATCTGGCCCAGCTGGTCCTGGGCATTGCCATGGACATAAATTTCCATACCGTCAATGCCTGAGGCGATGTAGTCGCCCGATGCCCCGTAAATATCAATTCTCACATCCTTGGTGGCCGGGCCGAAACCACAACCGGTAAAGCGCTGGCCGCGATATTTGTAAACAATAAAATGTTTCCAGCCGAGCTTGAAGGCTTTGACAATCATAACCGCGTCGCAAAGATCGCCTTCCGGCTCAAAATGTTCGGCATCAATAACCAGAATTTTCTCATTGTTTTTCGGCGCGCGCAGTTCACTGCGGCTGGCAAAATTAATCCGGCTGAACCGTGAATTCGATATTTCGGAAATCAGCGGTGTCGTGTCGAAAATATCATCCTGAGCAATTTTGATGACATGCTGCAGCGAGCTTCTTTTAATCGATCCGGTATTGAATCGGCGATCATTCAATAGGGTTAATGCATTGATAACCGCTTGTTTCACGTCATCACTTTTCAGGGCATAACCCTGGATAGCTTCAATACAGAACCTGAGCTTGTCAGGAGTAAAACCACAAACGGTATCTTTCACATAGGTGAACAATTTATCGGCTACGGCTGTAGAGTCATTATCAGCAAACAAAGCCGCAAGCTTTTCTTCGATGGGTTTGTAGTCTTCGGTAGCTGTTATCTTTTTATTTACATCACAGGTTGCTTTGCCTTTGGGTGTTTCGATCACTTTCCCGAACTTGTCGGTGCAAATGAGCTTCATGCCGTCTGGCGCATCTTTGAGGCTGAAGATGAACGAACCGCCGTCAGTATAGCTGCCGCCGCGGGCATTCCAGTATTTATCGGCAATCGGCCCGAAGCGCGGATCTTCTCGTTCCAGAGAGATAAGTGTGGCGTCAATGGCCTGCTTTTCCGAACAAATGAGACCGATCGAGACTTCGCCCTCCTGGAGGGCGAACACTTGGGGACGAAGCATGGCGGTGTCGGTAATTCCGATCAATTGGAATTGATCATTTTTAACGTCGTTTCTGGCGATGATAAAAAACCAGGGTCCATCAGGCGATGCGCCGACATGATGGGTTTGAATAGCTTTATACAGCGCCTGCTTGTCGGCAGGCAACATATCAAAGTCCATTTCCGACGTCGGGGCCATGGCCTCAATCAGGTATTCCAGCGGATATTTATAGACTCTGTTCCACAAATCCAGAAGCAGTGCGGCTTCTTCCGTGTCGGTCAGAAACAACGGGTAATAGTTGCGCTGTTTGAGATATTCATTGACCGCCTGATAATTAGCAAAGTCACCGTTATGAACCAGTGCTTCATTGAGAGCGCTAAACGGATGGCAGCCGCCCGGATGCCAGACGCGCCCGCGGGTCGGGTAGCGCTGGTGGGCCAGCCACGCATGCGCCTTGAAGTCATCGAGTTTATAGTATCGGACGACATTTTCCGCATATCCCACAATTTTCAGAATCATCATGTTCCTGCCATGCGACATGACGAAAGCTTTTTTCTCACCTAGAGACGCGTAGTAGTGTGTGTTGATCTTAAAGCTGTTCTGATAAACAAACTCGTCTTCGGCATCGCGCCGATCCATGGATGAAAATTTGTTATCCGCAATGAACTTATCGAGGACATCGTCCTTCACGCGCACAAAATAGCGCATGACATCAGGAGGCCGGACATCCAATCCAATACTGCGATGATCATCAATGGTGGCGAGCTTTTCGGATTTATCGATTTTAAAATAAGGCTTAATGTATGTATCTTCAATTTCCGTACAGACACTGACATCCAGAAGGGCGATGTGCAGCATGTAATCGTCCTGAAGCACCTGCTTGGAGACGCCCATCGCTTCGGGTACAAATCCGACAGCGCCAATGCCACCGCCTTTTCCATTGCCCCGATTGTGCATCTGCGCGGATGGCTCGAAGATGTTTTTTCCCGTCACCGGAATCGAACTGATAAAACCGGTAACGCCGCATCCGCCTTCTTCTTCAGTATTTTGGGCCAATTCCGGTACCTGGCTGCAAATTTCCGCACGTGATCGTGTTATTTTTTCAACGTTGTCCATTATTAACTAACTCCGAATTATTTACTGTAATCTATATGTTCTAACAAATCTGTCCGGCCCACAAGTTCTCTGACGCTTCTCATGCCAAACTTTTGCAGGATATCGACAAGCTGGACATTCCAGGCATGGTACATATTCACCAGACGCTGTGTTGCCCATTCTTCATTAAACAGATCGGCCAATATTGAATCCGTGGAGGCAATGCCCCGGGCACAGCCCCGGCCTGATTCGCAGTTGCCGCAGCGGACACATTCCAGTGAAACCATTTCCGCTGTGCCAATAACCGCGCCATCTGCGCCCAGGCAAATAGCCTTGGCCAAATCGTGGGCCGTTCGAATTCCGCCGGACGCGATGAGGGTTACCGCATCCCGCGCGCCCTCGTCTTTCAAGAAATTATGCACTTTCGATATCGCGTACTCGATGGGCATGGCAATGTTCTTTTTGGCGATATCCGGCGCCGCGCCCGTGCCGCCGTACCCGCCGTCGATGTGAATGATGTGAGCGCCGGCATAGTATGAACCGACGGCCACCATATCCACATCATTGGGTGTCGAAACCTTAACGGAAACCAACGCGTTCGGATTCATTTGTTTGATCCAGTCAATATGCTTCTTGTGATCTTCGATGGAATACACCGAATGAAACGGAAAGGGTGAGAACAGAGAAGTTCCTTTGACCGCTTCCCGCATCCGCGCCACGCTTTCCGTATTCTTTTCACCCAGAAGATGCCCGCCCAAACCAGGCTTGGCACCCTGCGCGTACTTGAATTCCACGATTTTTACCCGCTGGATTGTTTCTTCGCGCACGCCAAACAAACCCGTTGCCACCTGCGTGATGACGTGGTTGTTATAAGGTTGCAGAACTTCCGGGTATCCTCCCTCACCGGTGCAGGTGAAGGTATTCCATGCCGATGCGCAGCGCGCTTTGGAAACCATCGTGGGCAGGCTGACCGATCCGAAGGACATGCCGCCGCCATAAACCGGCGTGGAAATAACAACGTTGGCGCGGCCGTCATTTCGGCGGTTCAAGGGGATCTCTGTTGATATTTCAAACTTGTCAATTTTCGGGTGCCCGGAAGGAAATTTTAAACGCAGCTTGTCGAACCCACCGCCGGAATTACCCGTATTATATTCCAGGTCATTCCGTTCGGGCGGATAGCCGGTTTCCGCCATGATCCACGTCCCGGTAATCATGTCTGCCGTCCAGCGATAGTCGCCGAGCGTCTGATACATGGGGTTCAGCGTGACGCTCAAAGCCTTGCGCGGGCATTTGGCGACACAATAAAAATCGTTGTTCCGGCATTCAAATCCGATGCATTTATAGTCGATCGGCACGCTCATCTTGTTGTGCCCTTCGAGTCTTTCATGGACGCCGTAGGGACAGGATTTTGCGCAAGTGCCGCAGTTGATGCAGGCGGCAGACCGGGTGACTTTATATTTCGGCACCTGATGCTTAAAGCGCGAAGGCATTTTTTTAATTTTTACAGTTGATGGTTTCATACGTTAGTTTTTTCTCTATTTTTAAATAGGTTTCCAAAAGTTTCATTATCGATTTCCTCAAAGAAGATGGCTCTTCCAGTTTCACCACGCAAACGGCGTGCTTCCCGGATACCCATCGCGCCCATGACCTCCAGAAGCTGCGAGTGCCACGCGCCCATGAGGTTAACAACCCTGTGCATTACCGTGCGTACTGCAATTTTTTCCAGCCCTTCGGGGAACAATATCAGTTTCTCCGGTTCTTCATACAACCTCGCGCCAAGCGCAATCAGCAGTGGCAAATCTATTGCCGTTAAATCTGCGCCGCAAAGCATGGCTTTGGGCACATGTTCGGCCATGGCTATTCCGCCGGAGAAAATAATCGTTACTTCATCGCGGATTCTGTCCTCAACCAGCTTCAGATGAACCGCACGGATAATATCCTTGGCCAGACGCTTGTTTGTGTCTGACGAACCATTAATCTCCATGCCTCGATAATCGGCTACGACATGAATAATTTCCGCACCGTTTTGTGCAAGCTTGGCCACAGTGGCTTCCGCAGACTTTGTTGCGGGAACACGGATAATAATAAGTCCTTTATTTATTTTTTTTATTTTATCCTGCAGGGCAGGTAACGTACTTAATATTTCATCGCTATAATCCAGCGCGACCATTCTGACGCTTTTAATGAGCGTTGCATATTTGTCAATTTCCTTATGGGAAATTAAGGGAATGATGTTTTTCAGATATTTTTTGATATCCGCTGTAATATGATCCGGGGATAATACGATACAGGTGTCGAGTTCTGCGGCGGCTCTCACAATGGCCACTTTCACATTCGGACTCAAATTACCTTTGGGAAAATCAAAGATGATGGGAATCGGAATATCAATCGTATCATGAACTTTCGACAGTAATTTCCCGCATTCATCAAAGCTCAGGTGATTGAGTTTCCGGCCCAGTTCAACGGAGGTGCTGATGTATTCCCGGCCATGAATTCCGTCGCGCGTGGGACGGACAATTTCCGACATGTCGGTCCACATGCTGTCAAACCCCGGTCCGGTAAACGGGCCGCGATAACCGGCGCCTGAAACCGGAACCTTGCCATCTTCGGCCTGCTTCCATAAAGTAAGAAACATATCAGGCTTCCAGTAGGAGCCGCCGATATTTGAAAAGTCCTTATCCAATGATTTTTCCAGCGCTCCCCGGGGACATTCCTGAATGCACCGGAAGCAGTTTCGACAAACGACGGTGTTCGGATCGGCCATTTTACGCGGATCGCCGCCCTTACCCCGTTTGTGCGCTTCATAAATGCACACTTTGGCGCACCTGCCGCAATTAATACAGTTTTCTCCGCGCTCAATTCTGAATTTGTAAATATAATCCAGATTAAGCGGCGTAGCTTTAGCGTGAATGTGGTATTTCTTTGGCATAGTCTTTAATTCATCTTTCTAATATTCGCGATCAGCTATTCCGATCCACCATTTCCCAGTAATCTTTACTATCATCAACTCTTTTTAGAAATTCAGTAATCTTTTCTTCAGGACGACCAAATTTAGCTTCCACTCTTTTTTCCAGGGCATCCCAGAGCATCATCAGTTCCAGATTGGTTTGGCATATTTCTTCACAGGCTCTGCAATGCATACACATAAATACGTTTTCCGCTTCCTCTTTGGTAACGAGCCGGTTTTCAATGAGTTTTTTCGCCAGAGCAATTTTACCTTTTGCTGTGACTTCTTCATTTTTTGTGACGAGGTATGCGGGGCACACTGCAATACAGTTTCCACATTTGGCACAGGCATGAGTCGTCAATTCAAAATCAAGGCTATCAACCTTCTGATCTTTACCTAAAAGAAGTGTCGCAATTTTTCCGACAACCGGTGAAAGAAGAATTAATAAGTTAATTGAAAAACTAAAAATCGCTGGTCGAAAGATAACGGCCGGGATATTGAAGAATTTTGACTGAATCCCAAAAAACTTGCCGGGATTCATAATATTATTCGGATCAACTTTTGCCTTGTAGGCCAGTAAGTCCCGTTTCTTTTCGGCGTTATACAGGTGATTGATGAATGCAGCATTCCAGATGCCCAGTCCATAGGGCTCGGCTCCCATGGAAACGGCTGTTTGGGTAAGCATCGTCTGCAGCGGTAAATCGATATAATATCTCTTCTTTCTGGAATCGCAGAGAAAATTGGTCATGATCAGGGCTGTCTTTTCATCAATAATGTAAGAATCGATGAATATTTCCACGCCAAAATTTGCGCCCAATTGTTTTGCTTTTTTAATAAAGCCCGCTGCTGAAACTATTGGAATGATGCTTTCGCTGGCCAGAATTGTTGGTCCAAGGCGCTTTGTTTTCATCCCAAACAGGCGCTCATTCCATAAATAACTTGCCACATAGCGAGGCGCTTCATCAAGATTATCCATTTGCAACACGACTTTTAAAAACTTTTCATCGTCCTCGAGCGTGCTGAATTCCACCAAAACGCCGGCGCTCTTTTTAAAGACCTGAGCGTGCAACAAATCATTAATATCGTTTAAGTGATTTTCATCCAGAAAGCGGATAACATTAGGTTTAATGCTCTGTGCATCTCTATCTTTAATGAAATTTTGAATAAAGTTAAAAGCAGCGTTGTCGCTCCCAAAATAGAACAAATGCGGATAAGAGGCCTGAGGGACATCGCGTAATTTAAGATTCACCTCAACAATGATTCCAAACTCCCCTTCCGTGGAAACAAAGTACTCAAAATCAGGATCGGTAGGTGTAATTTTTTTAGATTCACCAGACGGTGTGATAACGGTCATGGACACAATCTGTTGAATTAAATGACCATAGCGAAAACTGTTGATGCCATAGCCGCCCGTTGCAATCCAACCGGCAACAGTAGAAAACTTGCTCGATGGATAGGTCATCAGACATAAGCCCTCTTTTTTGGCCAAAATGTCAATATCGCTCCATCTGGCGCCTGCTTCAACCGTTATGGTTTTTTGCGCCTTATTCAAATACAGAATTTTTCGAAAAGGGGATAAATCAATAACTATTCCTGCGTTGGTCGGAATGACGCCGCCAAAGCCCCAGGATGCCGCGCCTCTCGGTATTACAGGTACTTTTCTCTCATTAGCAAACACCAGAACTTGTTTGATCTCGTCTGCGTTTTTAGGCTGGACGACAAAATCAGGCTGTATTTCAAAAAATGTTTTGGTCATGATGGTCGGGACATCGCCGATATCATGGCTGTACATTTCTTTTTCTTCAACTTTATCGATAATTTTTATATCGCCCGCGATTTTTTTGAATTCTTCTGCCAGTTTCATGTTTTATCTATCTCTTCCGTAACCATATTATATTAATAATAAATCACTGAGACTCCATTTATCAATGTTGCGCGTGATGTTTAAAAGCAAAATGAATGCCAACGGCTAACTTTAAATAAACAAGGGACTGATAATGGAACAACAAAGTGAATCATTTTATAGAAAATCAAGTTATTGAAGCAGAATCCGGGAACTATTAATAATCATGAGATTACATTATTGTTGTTTTGCCTGTGTTCACTATACATAATTGTTCTTTTTTTATGCTTTATTGCATAAAGCTTACAGCAAAGCTTCATCAAGATCAAATACTGTTAGCTTTTATTTCACCTGTTTGTTGCTTGCGGATTCAACTATTAACCATATTAAAGTGGACGAGTGGCTGTGAATTGTTATATTGAAACCATGATATGCATGCGTGGCATATTTTTCGCACTGAGTTCACCCATAAAACTTGAGTTCTGTTTTATAAGTTGAGCCTGTCTCTAAGAGATTTGATAGAAAATATTTAAAAGATCAAGGGAGGAATTATGAAGAAATCAAGCCCCGTCATCGCATCGGAAAGAAGCTATGCCATCGAGAAAGAAAAATTTGTTCCCGTATCGCAGTATTTTGGAGAGGATACCTTTAATCACACGGTGATGAAGGAGAAGCTTCCTAAAAATACCTTTAAAAAATTAATGGAGGCGATCAACGAAGATAAAGCGCTGGATAACGAGACGGCCAACATTGTCGCGCACGCCATGAAGGAGTGGGCTATCGAGAAGGGTGCGACGCATTTTGCCCACTGGTTTCAGCCGATGACCGGTATCACCGCCGAAAAGCACGATGCTTTTGCCGATCCCGCCGGTCCCGGTGTGGTGGTTGAAAGGTTTTCCGGCAAGCAGTTGGTTCAGGGCGAGCCGGATGCGTCGAGTTTTCCCTCAGGCGGTATCCGGGCTACTTTTGAAGCACGCGGCTACACGGCCTGGGATATGTCTTCTCCGGCATTTATCAAGAGAAACGGCATTTCCACGACGCTGTGCATTCCCACCGCCTTTATTTCCTATACCGGACAAGTACTGGACAAGAAAACGCCGCTGTTGCGATCCATCCGCGCGCTCAACAACAGTGCCGTCAAGATGCTCAAACTGCTGGGCGCTAAAAACGTGAAAAAGGTTCATTCCAATCTGGGACCGGAGCAGGAATATTTTCTGATTGACATGGATTATTATTACAAACGACAGGACCTGGTGCTGGGCGGCAGAACCGTTGTTGGCGCGCCTCCGGCTAAAGGCCAGGAGCTGGAAGATCAGTATTTCGGCAGCATCAAGGAAAGAATTTCTTCCTATATGCATGATGTCGAGGAAGAACTCTTCAAGCTCGGCGTACCGGCTAAGACACGTCACAACGAAGTTGCGCCCAGTCAGTATGAACTTGCACCCGTATATGAGGAGGCCAATCTCGCTGCCGACCACAATCAACTGGTGATGGACACCCTGAAATATATCGCAAAAAAACATCGGCTGGCCGTGCTGCTGCATGAAAAACCTTTTGCCAAAATTAATGGATCGGGCAAGCATGTCAACTGGTCGCTGTCCGATAATAATGACAATAATTTGCTGAATCCCGGCAAGACGCCACAAGACAGCATTCAGTTTCTGGTTTTCCTGATTGCTACCGTTCGCGCTGTTTACAAGCATGCCGATATTCTGCGCGCAGCGGTTGCGTCTTATGGAAACGATCACCGCCTGGGCGCCAACGAAGCGCCGCCGGCCATCATATCGGTTTTTCTGGGTGAACAACTGACGCAGATCCTGTCCAATATCGAGAAAGGCACCGTGACCAAAGCGACCAACGCAGAAATTATTGATCTGGGCATTTCTGCCTTGCCTCAGGTCAGCAAAGACAATACCGACCGCAACCGGACATCGCCTTTTGCCTTTACCGGCAACAAATTTGAGTTCCGCGCTGTGGGCTCGTCGCAGTCCATTGCCACTTCGGCTCTGGTGATCAACACGATCGTCGCCGAAAGTCTGGATGAACTGGCCGAAAAAATTAAAGCCAAAGGGACAAAAAATGTCAATCAGGCGGTTTTTGAAGTTTTAAAAAGCGAGATCAAGTCTATTTCGCCGATTCTTTTCAACGGCGACAACTATACCAAGGAGTGGGAGGCCGAGGCAAAGAAAAGAGGCCTGCCCAATGAAAAAACAACGCCCAATGCTTTAAAAGCGTTGATCACCGATAAAGCGCTGAATCTTTTTGAAAGATATGAAGTGCTTTCCAAGGTGGAACTTAAGTCGCGATACCTGATTCATGTGGAACGCTACATTAAAGATCTGGAAATAGAGGTCAACTGCCTCAACAACATTTGCATGAGCCAGGTGATTCCGGCGGCGGTGGGCTATCAAAAGAAGCTCGCGAAAGCGATCATCAGCACCAAAGAAGCCCTCGGTTCTGCGGCGGTAGTTTCTTCCCAAACGGAGCTTTTAAAGAAAATTCTGGATATGATCAATAATATTTATTCTATAAACAAGGATATTCAGGCCAAGGTGGAAGCGGCCAACGCCGTGCATGATGAGCAGAAAAAAGCGGAAATGCTGGGCAGCAAAGTCAAGCCGATGATGGATGAACTGCGCGAATACGTGGATGCCCTGGAAAATCTGGTGGATGATGAAACCTGGCCTCTGCCGAAGTTTTGGGAAATGTTGTTCATCTGCTAATCTGACCATTTTGCAAAGAGGGAAACAAAGTGATTCTCATCATTGATTTCGGCTCACAGTATAACCAGCTCATCGCCCGGCGTGTGCGGGAACATCATGTCTATTGCCAGATCGAACCGCCCGATATTTCCATCGCAGCGATTAAAGCGCTTGCGCCGGAAGGCATTATTCTATCCGGCGGTCCGGCCAGCATCTACAGCAGCGGCGCGCCGCGCGTGGACAAAGCTATCTTTAAACTCGGTATTCCTGTGCTGGGAATTTGTTATGGCCTTCAATACATGGTCGATTCCCTGGGCGGTAAAGTGATCGAATCAAAAAAACGCGAATACGGCTTTGCCGAACTCAGCGTCAAAAAACAAAAAGGCATGTTCGCAGGCGTAGATAAAAAAACGCAGTGCTGGATGAGTCACGGCGACTCCATCGGCACATTGCCCGATGGTTTTACAATAACCGCATCCACCTCGAATACGCAGGTGGCGGCAGCCGAAGATGTCAGTCGTCATTTCTACGGCCTGCAATTTCATCCCGAAGTCATCCATACGCAAGCCGGTAAAAAAATACTGGCCAATTTCCTGTTTGCTGTCTGCCACTGTAAAAAATCATGGTCGATGAAATCCTTTGTCACGCACGCGATAGAGGAAATCCGCGAGCAGGTCGGATCAGAAAAAGTCATTCTGGGGCTTTCCGGCGGCGTGGATTCATCGGTTGCGGCTGTGCTTTTGCACAAAGCCATAGGCCGTCAACTCACCTGCGTATTCGTGGACAACGGCGTGTTGAGAGCCGGTGAAGCCGAGCGCGTCATTGAAATGTTTAAAAAACATCTGCAGATCAATTTGCGCTTTGCCCGTTTTGGGAAACTATTCCTTGATAAATTAAAAGGCGTGACCGATCCCGAAAAGAAGCGCAAGATTATCGGCCGCACCTTTATTGAAGTGTTTGATCAGGAAGCGCATAAAATAAAAAATGTAAAGTTCCTGGCGCAGGGGACGCTTTATCCCGATCTGATCGAATCGCGCTCCGCCTTCGGCGGTCCCAGTGCGGTGATCAAGTCGCATCATAATGTCGGCGGCCTGCCCAAAAAAATGAATTTAAAACTGGTGGAACCGCTCAAACACTTATTTAAGGATGAAGTGCGGCTGTTGGGAAAAGAGTTGGGACTGGCCGATGATGTTGTCTGGCGTCAGCCTTTCCCCGGACCGGGCCTCGCGATCCGCATTATCGGCGACGTGACCGCACAGCGCCTGTCGGTCTTGCGTAAGGCCGACACCATTCTGCTTGAGGAAATTCGCGCTGCCAATCTCTATTACAAGCTTTGGCAGTCATTTACTATTTTGCTGCCGCTTAAAAGCGTCGGCATCATGGGCGATCAGCGCACGTATGAGAACATTGTGGCGATCCGCGCGGTTACCAGCGACGACGCCATGACCGCCGACTGGGCAAGACTTCCGCAGGATGTGCTGGCGCACATTTCTACACGCATCATTAATGAAGTGCGCGGCATCAACCGCGTGGTTTACGACATCAGCTCCAAACCACCCAGCACGATTGAGTGGGAATAAGTAAAGATGTTATCCTTATTGGGAGATGAACAGAATGAATCCGGCCGGCCCCGTGAGGAGTGCGGCGTTTTTGGAATATACGGACATGAAGAAGCGGCCCGCGTTGCCTTTTTCGGCCTTTTCGCCCTGCAGCATCGCGGCCAGGAATCAGCCGGCATTGTCACCTCCGACGGCTGTCAGGTCATGGAACACAAAGGCATGGGCCTGGCCTCCACCGTTTTTAAGGAATCGATTTTACAGAAGCTGGTAGGCTCGCTGGCTATCGGCCATGTCCGTTATTCCACAACCGGCTCTTCCACAATTTCCAACGCCCAGCCATTCCTGGTGCATGTCGGCGAGGAGTATTACGCGCTGGGACACAACGGCAACATCGTCAACGCCCGGCCATTGAGAACCGAACTGGAGAACAGCGGTTCGATTTTTCAATCAACAATGGACAGCGAAGTCATCATCCATTTGATGGCGCCGCATCTGAAAAAAGGATTGGAAGAAGCTCTTTCGATCGCGCTCGCCAGAGTCGAAGGCGCCTACAGCCTGGTGATGCTGACGCGCGACAAGATTATTGCTGCCCGCGATCCACGCGGTTTTCGACCACTGGCTTTAGGGAGACTAAACGGCGGCTGGGTGGTCGCGTCCGAAACCTGCGCATTTGATCTGGTGGGCGCCGAATACATCCGTGATGTCGAACCGGGCGAGATTATCATCATCGATGCCCATGGTTATAAGAGCCTGAAACCTTTCGCGCCGATGAAGCATTGCCACTGCATTTTCGAGCTGATTTATTTTGCCCGCCCTGACAGCCAGATTTTCGGCCAGAATGTTTATCTATGCCGCAAGCGCCTGGGGCGTGAACTGGCGCGGGAATATCGTCCGGATGTGGATCTCGTGATGCCTTTCCCGGATTCCGGCAATTACGCCGCTCTGGGCTATGCGGAAGAAAGCGGTATCCCCTTTGAGATGGGCATGATCCGCAATCATTATGTCGGCCGTACTTTTATTCAGCCCACGCAGCCGATGCGCGATTTCGCCGTACGCGTCAAACTTAACCCGGTTAGGCCGCTTTTGGAAGGCAAGAAAATCATGATTGTCGAGGATTCCATCATCCGCGGCACCACCAGCCGCAACCGCGTCAAACATCTGCAGGGGATCGGCATCAAAGAACTCCACATGGTCATCAGTTGTCCGCCCACGCTGTTTCCCTGTCCCTACGGCATTGACTTTTCATCTAAAGGCGAGTTGATCGCCACCAAAAAGGAAAACGAAAAAGCCATCGCCGAATTCATCGGCCTGAATTCACTTCACTACCTGACCGTTGACGGCATGGTCAAAGCCACCGGCATGCCCAAAGCGTGTTTCTGCCTGGCCTGCTACACCGGCGACTATCCTATCGATCCTCCTGAAAAGATTGATAAATTTTGCATGGAATTGAAGTAATCATTTTCCCTTAAAATCGGCAGGCCGTTTTTCCAGGAAAGACATCATCGCCTCTTTCAAATCATCCGACATGAGCAGCGTTGCGTTTTTCTGAATCGCCAGCGCCATGCCTTCATAGACATTAACATAGCGGCTGAAATTAAGAACTTCTTTGGTGTATTTAATTCCCAGCGGGGCGTTGGCGGCTATCTGCGCGGCCAGTTTTTGTGCGGCGGCCATGAGTCCCGCCTGATCGGCATACACATGATTGACCAGCCCCATTTTTTCCACATCGCGCGCGGTGTAATTGGCCGCGGTATAGGCCATTTCGCGGGCAAAGCCCTGTCCGACAATTATCGGCAGACGCTGGAGCACCCCCATATCGGCAACCAGGCCGATCGCGGCTTCTTTCAGGCAGAAGATGGCGTCTTCCGTGCACAGGCGGATATCGCAGGCGGAGATCATGTCGAGTCCGCCACCGATGCATTTGCCGTGAACCGCCGCAATCACCGGTTTGGGACACTCTTCGATAAAGTTGCAGCAGTCAAACAAGGGTTGGGAATTCCGGATCGTGTCGATGACTCCCTTGGCCGTGCCGCTTGCGCCGGCGGCCGCTTCTTTTAAATCAAGGCCGGCGCAGAAAATCCGCGCCTTGCTGCAGAAGATAATCGCACGGACATCGTCATTTGCGCCCAATTCGCGAAAGACACCCGCAATTTCCGAAGCGAACTCAAGACTTAAAGCGTTAAGTGCTTCCACTCTTGCCATGGCTACAGTGGCCACATGATTTTCAATTTTCAGATCAATGTATTTATACGACATATATCCTCCTTGGGGATGATTTCTGAGTTACGGGCGGCAAGATACGTCAAATGAATCAATTTGTCTATGGTATTTCATTTCTGATCCGGAACGCTTTCTAATCATTACTTATTTTTTCTCAAATACCGTTCCAGACGATTTAAACCTTCTTGAATATTTTCCAGAGATGTGGCGTAGGAAAAACGCAAAAATCCTTCGCCGCCGCTGCCGAAATCAATGCCGGGGGCTACGCCTACTTTCGCTTCTTCGGTAATCCGGAAAGCCTCTTTGTAGGAATCGGTGAAAAATTTACGCCCGTCGGCAAATACATAAAAAGCTCCGGTCGGCTCGACATGGATGGTAAAGCCCATATCGGTCAGGCGCGCCAACATATAACGGCGGCGTTCATCATAGATATTGATCATTTTGGCAACATCGTCTTGCGCCCTGGTCAGAGCGGCAATCCCCGCCCACTGGATAAAGCCGTTGGCCGAGATCATAAAATTTTGATGGATGCGCTGCATAACGGCGCTGAATGCTTTGGGAAAAATCAGATAGCCCAAGCGCCAGCCGGTCATCGCGTACAGTTTGGAAAAACCGTTGATGACAAACGCCTTATCCGTAAATTCCAGGATGGAGTGCGCCCGGCCGTGATAGACCAGCCCGTGATAGATCTCATCGGAAATGATGTATTGTGAATCGAACCGGGCGATATCCCGCAGTTGCTCTTCGGTCATGACAATGCCGGTCGGATTGCATGGGGAATTGATCATGATGCCCTTTGTCCGCCGTGAAAGTTTCTTTTTAATGTCCCTATGGCGGTATTGAAATCCTTCTTCAGGGTAAGTTTGAATCTCTTTGAGCTTTCCACCTGCCGCCAGAATAAAATTCTGATAGCAGGGATAGCGGGGGTTGGAAATAATCACTTCGTCGCCGTGATCCAGCATCGCCAGCATGGCAAACAGCAAAACGGGGGACGTGCCGGTGGAGACCAGCACCTGATCGGGTGAAATCGTGACGCCGTATTCTTTCAAATAGTAATCGCAGATGGCCTGGCGTAGTTCAAGAAGCCCCAGGGCATGCGTGTAGCGGGTTTTGTTGTTTTGCAGAGCTTCGATGGCCGTGTCGGTAATCACTTTAGGCGTGGAGAAATCCGGCTCACCCACTTCCATGTGAATGATGTGTTCGCCCTTACGCTCCAGCTCTTCGGCTTTGGCCATGACATCCATAACGATGAAAGATGTAAATTCAGACGCGCGTTTTGAAATCATGAATATCCCTTTATGGTGATTGGCTGAATTTTTCAACTCTCTTTTTACACTCGCCTGAGGATAAATTTATGGTTCATCCGGTTGATGCGTACTTACCCTTGATAATCCCTTCTTATCATTATTTCATTGACACACCAGTCCGTTTTTTCTATATTCCCCTCCACAAATGCCGATCTGATCAGATAGAAATCCTTCTATCCATTGTGAGTATTTATGGAAAAGCCGTTCTCTCCTAATTATCGCTGGTATATTTTCACACTTTGCGCCGCAACGTTTATTCTCTCCCAATTCTGGCGTGTTTCCAACGCTGTCGTCGCCAATGACCTGAGCCATGACCTGGGCCTTTCCCCTGAGACTCTTGGACTGCTGGGTGGCGCCTTTTTCTACAGCTTTTGCTTGGCGCAACTGCCAATGGGACCATTGCTTGACCGCTTTGGGTCCCGCGTTGTCATGAGCTCGCTTGCCTGCATCGGGGCGGCAAGTGCGATAGTCTTTGCTCTCTCAAGCAGTGGCGCCATGGCGATATTGGCCCGGGCAGGAATCGGTATCGGTATGGCCGCCGCGCTGATGGGCTCCTATAAAATATTTACCACTTGGTTTTCCCCTCAACAGTTTGCCACCTTGTCCGGCTTCATGATCGCGCTTGGGAACATGGGAGCCATCAGCGCCACCGCCCCACTGGCCTTGCTGAGTGAAACATTGGGCTGGCGCGGTGCTTTCCTCTGCATGGCAATAGTAACTTTGCTTCTGGCTGTCACAATTTTCCTGGTGATACGCGATCATCCGCATCAGCAGACTGGCACGCTGCCTCATGCCTCACCCTCTATGAGTAATATTTTTTCCGGATTCCGTTCTGTTTTCGGCAGTAGTCGTTTCTGGTGCCTTGCACCGCTTGCCTTCGCTTCCTATGGAGCAATGATAGCTGTTCTGGGCTTATGGGGCGGTCCTTACCTTATGCACACCTGCGGCCTGAGTAAAACGACTGCCAGCGTTATTTTGCTGGCCACTCCCATCGGGGCCATTTGCGGTGCGCCTCTCTGGGGTCGTTTGTCCGACAAACTGAGGCGACGAAAATTCTTGATTCTGGGCGTGCAGGTAATTTCGCTGCTGGTCTTTTTCAGTCTGGCCTTGGACCTGCAATTACCTCGCTGGGGCTTGTTGCTGCAATTCTGGCTATTTGGTTTTACCGGTGTTTCTTCTACTCTTCTTTATGTCCAGGTAAAAGAGACCTTCCCCCTCTTCATCGCCGGAACCGCTCTTACTGCCCTGAATTTTTTTCTCATGCTGGGCGGAGCCGTATTCCAACACATGATGGGGATCATCATGGGTAACTGGACACCATCGGTAACAGGAGCCTTACCCGTTGTGGCCTACCAGTGGGGCTTCGGCGTCGCTGCCGGCTTGCTGGCTCTGGCGATAATAGTGTACATCAACAGTCATGACACCTCGCCGGAATCTGCTTCGTCTTGATCCCTGTGACTGCTCCAGAAGGCAAGCGCCATGGACAATGGAGTATCAGAATTAATGACCAGTGGCGGATATGTTTTATATGGATTAACGGTAATGCCGAAAAGGTAGAAATTGTTAATTATCATTAAGGAGAATTTGTATGGCAAAAAAACCCATTAAACCAGTGCATCCGGGGCTTTATTTGAAGGAACTGCTGGATGAATTAAATATATCCCAGTATCGATTGGCCAAGGATTTAGGAATACCCGCCATGCGTATCAATA
>CAYGNV010000016.1:0-22108 GCA_964351355.1 uncultured Smithella sp. | reverse complement strand
ATTCCGATCATGCTGCGTCTGGCGCTGATTGAAAATCTCCGGCGTATCGGAACGCGCATCATGGCCGACACTGCCGACCGGGCGCGCGCCAATTATTGGGCGGATCAGATGATTGACGTCGCTAAAAGAGATCCCAAAAGTCTTGTCTTAGCCATTGCGGATATGGCCCGGTCTGAGCCGCCGCTTTTAAGTTCTTTTGTTTCGGAATTTGCCCGCCGTTTGCAGGGCAAGAGTCCGGCATTGGCCCTGCCTCTGGGCTGGATCGAACAGCGGCTTTCCGAATCGCATTTGAACATTGCACAGATGATTCAGTCGGGGAATCAGCAACTGGCCGGCGATCAGGCGTCCGTCAGCAATAGTATCGGCTCTCTCCGGTTTCTGGCGACGATGGACTGGCGTGAATTTGTCGAGACGATGAGTGTGGTTGAAAAAGTGCTGCGGGAAGATCCCGCCGACGTCTATGTCCGAATGGATTTTGTCACGCGCGACCATTATCGTCATGTCGTAGAAAAAATTGCCAAAAACAGTCAGATGTTCGAAAGGGATGTCGCACAAAAAGCTATCGATTTGGCCAGGGCTGCTCAGGCCAGGAAAAGCGGCGATGAGCGGATGACCCATGTTGGTTATTATCTGATTGACAAAGGATTGCCCGAGCTTGAAAAAAGCATGCAGATGCGCCTAACTTTTTCCGAGTCCATGGAAAGAATTCTGGGCCGGGTTCCCTTACCGCTCTATCTGGGTAGCATCATTGGGATGACTTTCTTATTGGCGGGATACCTGCTGGTAAGGATTCATGCGGCAGGTGTTCACGACTGGATCATGGGGCCTACGGCGCTTGTCCTGGTTCTTAGCGCAAGCTCTCTGGGTGTGGCTCTGACCAATTGGCTGGTCACGCTCGTCACGCATCCCCATCCCCTGCCGCGCATGGACTTTTCTCTGGAAATTCCACCGGAGTCGAGCACGCTGGTGGTCATCCCCACGATGCTCAACCATGTTCAAAACGTGGAAGATTTGATCGAAGCGCTGGAAATTCGATTTCTGACGAACAGAGAAGATAATCTGCACTTCGGTCTTCTAACCGATTTTGGCGACGCCCCTCTGGAAAAAATGCCCGAAGACGACAAGCTTTTGCGTATGGCCGAGAAGGGGATACAGAACCTCCACGATAAATACAGGGGCGTCAAAGGAGGAACATTTTTTCTTTTTCACCGCCCGCGCCTTTGGAATCCGGAGGAAGGCATATGGATGGGCTACGAACGCAAGCGCGGCAAGCTAGCTGAGCTCAATGCCCTTCTGCGAGGCGGCGCGAAAGATTGTTTTTCAAAGATTATCGGCGCCACGGAATTATTATCCAATGTGAAGTATGTCATTACCCTGGATACGGATACGCAGCTGCCTCGCGATGCCGCGGAAAAATTTATCGGGACGATGGCCCATCCGCTGAACCGTCCCCGTTTTGACGAATCGAAAAATATCATTAACGCCGGTTACGGCATCCTTCAGCCGCGCCTGACTGAAAGCTTATCCGGGGCCAGACAAACCCGGTATTCGCGATTGTGGGGAGGCCAGACGGGAATCGACCCTTATACGCGCATGGTTTCAGATATTTATCAGGATGTCTTCGGCGAAGGCTCCTTTGTCGGCAAGGGCATCTATGATGTTGACGCGTTTGAACAAGCGCTGCACAACCGTCTTCCCGAAAACCGCATTCTCAGTCATGACCTGATCGAGGGTTGTCATGCGCGCTCGGGGCTTATTTCCGACGTGGAGTTGTATGAAGAATATCCGGCTCAGTACCGGGTGGATGTGAGTCGCAGACGCCGCTGGATTCGCGGGGACTGGCAAATCGCCGGTTGGCTGAGATCAAAAGTCCCTGTTTGGGGCGGAGGATATCAAAAGAATGCCCTGTCGGGTCTTTCCCAGTGGAAAATATTCGACAACCTTCGCCGCAGTCTCGTTCCTTTCGCGCTGACCATCATGTTGGTCGCCGGCTGGACGATGTTGCCGGAACCCTGGCTATGGACACTGCTTCTGGCGGCGATTCTTCTCATTCCTTCCGCGGGCGCCGTCCTTCTTGATCTGTTTCGTAAACCGGGAGACGTGCTGTGGCAGGATCACCTGACCTACATGATGCGTCAGGCGAGAAGGCATGGTCTGCAGATTTTATTCACGATCGCCTGCCTGCCGTTCGAAGCTCTTTACAGTCTGGATGCGATTTTGCGCACCGGCTGGCGGATGCTGGTGACGCACAAACGATTACTGGAGTGGAATCCCTTCCAAAACCAGACGCATCCAGCCGCAAATGATCTGATGGCATCCTACAGGGCCATGTGGGTAGTCCCTGTCCTGTCCGCGGCGGTATTGACTTATATCTCGATCTCGAGACCCGGCGCGCTTTTTGCCGCGCTGCCCGTGCTGATCCTCTGGTTTTTGTCCCCGGCCATTGCCTGGTGGGTCAGCAGGCCTTCTGTCAAAGAAGGGATCACCCTGCAAGATGAACAAATCATTTTCTTAAGAAAAGCAGCCCGCAGAACCTGGTCGTTTTTCGAGACGTTTGTTACCGCGGAAGATCATTGGCTTCCGCCGGACAACTATCAGGAGCATCCCGGCTCTGTGATTGCGCACCGCACGTCGCCCACCAACATGGGACTGGCGCTCCTGGCAAATTTATCCGCCTGTGATTTTGGTTATGCGACGCCCGGTGAATTTCTCAGACGCACCGCGAATACTTTCGGTACCATGGAAAAAATGGATCGCCACCGGGGCCACTTTTACAATTGGTATGATACGCAAACCTTAAAAACGCTGCCGCCGCATTACATATCGACCGTGGACAGCGGGAATCTTTGCGGTTATCTGTTGACGCTGAAGCAGGGACTCCTTGATCTCCCAGACAGGATTTTATTATCGAATCGATTACTGGAAGGCCTTTTCGACACCTATAGCGTCCTCAAAGACGTTGCCGGAAATACGTCTAAAAATGAACTGGCCGAATTTAAAAAACATCTGGAAAGGCCTGTGTCTCCCGAGCGGGCGACGGTCAACGACTTGTGGTTACGTCTCGATATGCTGACACAATCAGCATCCATTCTTGCCGCAAGCTTTGAGGACGGTTCGAAAAGTCAGTCCCATAGATGGGCGCAGGCTCTTGTCCGTCAATGCCGGGATGCGGTGGACGAACTGATGACATTCTGCCCCTGGGCAGCGCTGCAAATCCCTACGGCCGGTGTTACCCGTCTTTTCGAGGAAATCGGTATTCCCACCTTGCGGGAAGTTTCAGATCTGTCCGCAAGGTGGCTTTCCTCCGTGGAAGAGATCATCGGGCCTTCTGCCAATGATGAAGAACAGGCGTGGTCCCGCGAGTTTCATAAACTGGTTTTGGAAGGAAGCAGGCTTTCGCGGGAAAGACTATCCGTCATCCAAACGCTCATTAAAAAAGCCGGGGAATTCGCCGATATGGATTACAGCTTCCTCTATGATAAAGGACATCAGTTGTTAACCATCGGGTATAGCGTCGGCGATCGCCGCCGGGACACAAGCTTCTATGACCTGCTGGCGTCCGAGGCCAGATTTTGCAGTTTTGTCGCCATTGCGCAAGGGCAACTGCCGAAGGAAAACTGGTTTGCCCTGGGACGCATGCTGACCAATCCGGGAGGTGATCCCGTTCTCCTTTCCTGGGACGGGTCGATGTTTGAGTACCTGATGCCGCTTCTGGTCATGCCAAACTACGAAAACACACTACTGGACCAAACCTACAAGGCGGTGGTCAAAAGACAGATAGCGTATGGGGAAAAAAGGAGAGTGCCCTGGGGCATTTCGGAATCCGGTTATAACACCATTGATGCTCATTTGAATTACCAGTATCGCGCCTTCGGCGTCCCCGGCCTAGGCCTCAAGCGTGGACTCAGCGACGATCTGGTGGTGTCTCCGTATGCGTCAGCGCTGGCGCTGATGATCGCACCGGAGGAGGCCTGTGAAAATCTCCAGCGACTGGCCGCCAAAGGCATGATGGGGGCGTACGGCTTTTATGAAGCGCTGGATTATACCGCTTCGCGAATGCCCAGCGGTCAGGTAAGCGTTGCCGTCCGATCCTTCATGGCGCATCATCAGGGAATGAGTTTACTGGCCATGGCCCATCTCTTACTGAATCGTCCGATGCAGAAGCGCTTTGAGTCCGAACCGATGTTTCAATCGGCAATGCTTTTGATCCAGGAACGCATTCCCAAGGCCGTTTCCTTCTACAGGCAGATCGCCGACGATATTAATGTCCGGAAATCGTCCACCCCACAGGAAATTCCGCCGCGCATCATTGAAACCCCCGATACGCCTGTGCCTGAGGTGCAATTGTTGTCCAACGGCAGATATCATGTCATGATTACGAATGCCGGCGGTGGATACAGCCGCTGGAAGGATATAGCGGTGACGCGCTGGCGCGAAGACGCCACCCGCGATCCCTGGGGCATGTTCTGTTATATCCGCGATATTTCCACGGGAGAATTCTGGTCCAGTGCCTATCAGCCGACGCTGAAGAAACCGGAAAGATACGAGGCTATTTTTTCCGACTCGAAAGTCGAGTTTCGCAGGCGCGATGATGAAATTAACACGCACACCCAAATAGCCGTGTCGCCGGAAGACGATATTGAACTCAGGCGCATCCACATCACCAATCGTTCCAGAAAACGTCGCGAACTGGATCTGACCAGTTACGCGGAAGTTGTGATCGCAGAACCGGCGGCCGATGCGATGCATCCGGCGTTTAGCAACCTTTTTGTTCAAACGGAAATTATCCGGAATCGTCAAGCGATTCTCTGCACACGAAGACCACGTTCCAAGGATGAGCCCACCTACTGGACTTTTCATTTAATGGCGTTGCATGGCACGGACCAAAGCGAGGTCTCTTATGAAACGGATCGCTTAAAGTTTATCGGCCGCGGCAATACGCTGTCTTGTCCCGCGGCCATGAAGGGTTCGACGAATGGGACACAAGCCCTGTCGGGCACGGAAGGTTCTGTTCTGGATCCGATTGTTGCGATTCGCCGCCCGATCAAACTCTCTCCGGGAGAATCCGTGACGATGGATATCGTTTCCGGCATCGCTGAAACCCGCGCCAAAGCGCTCGGCTTGATTGAAAAATACCACGACAACCGCCTGGCCGACCGCGTTTTTAATCTGGCCTGGACGCACAGCCAGGTCATGCTCAGGCAAATCAATGCAACCCAGGAAGACGCACATCTTTACGGACGTCTGGCCGGTTCCGTTATTTACGCCAATTCATCCCTGCGCACTGATCCGAGGATCATTTTGAAAAACCGTCGCGGGCAATCCGGCTTATGGGGGTACGCCATTTCCGGAGACTTACCCATTGTGTTGCTTCAGATTAGCGACCATACCAACATTGAACTTGTCCGTCAGCTCCAGCAGGCCCATGCCTACTGGCGTTTAAAAGGTCTGGCCGTCGATCTCGTCATCTGGAATGAGGATAATGCCATCTACCGGCAATCGCTTCATGACCAGATTGTGGGATTGATCGCCACCAGTATGGAAAACAAGGCTGCCGACCGGCCGGGCGGCATCTTTGTGAGGCCGGGAGATCAGATATCCAGCGAAGACCGCATTTTGCTGCAGACGGTTTCCCGCGTTATCATCAAGGACGACATGGGAACGCTTGCGGAACAGCTCAGCCGACACAAAATGAAGGATATTGCCGCGCCGCGTTTGAAACCGGTCAAAAACCAGAGTGCGAAAAGCAAAGATGAGGGAGTGTTTTCTTATCCTGATCTGCTTTTTGCCAATGGTCTCGGGGGATTTACCCCGGACGGATGTGAATATGTCATCATCACAAAACCAGGGGAGACAACGCCGCTGCCCTGGGTGAATGTCCTGGCGAATCCCCACTTTGGATCGATTATTTCCGAAAGTGGTTCCGCCTCAACCTGGAGTGAGAACGCCCACGAATACCGCCTTACCCCGTGGAATAACGATCCGGTAAGCGATATCAACGGCGAAGCGTTTTACATCCGCGATGAAGAAACAGGGCAGGTCTGGTCCCCCACGCCCCTCCCCTGCTGCGGCCGAACACCTTACGCCTGTCGCCACGGTTTCGGGTACAGCGTTTTTACGCATACGGAAGACGGCATCCGGTCGGAGCTGTGGATTTATGTGTCCGTCACCGCACCGGTCAAATTTATGGTTTTAAAGTTGCGCAATGAATCGGGGCGCAATCGCACGCTATCCGTTACCGGTTATATGGAGTGGGTGCTGGGTGATTTGCGCCCGAAAACGGCCATGCATGTCACGACTGAAGTGGACGCGGGAAGCGGGGCGCTTTTTGCCAGAAATCAATATAACACGGTCTTTGCCGATCGGGTGGCTTTCTTTGACGTGGATAATCCAACGCGGACATACACCTGCGATCGCGACGAATTTATCGGCCGCAATGGCGAACTATCCAAGCCGGCAGCGATGACGCGGTCACAACTTTCAGGCCAGGTCGGCGCCGGCCTCGATCCCTGTGGTGCCATCCAGATTACTTTTGGACTTCGTGACGGACAGAAGCACGAGGCCATTTTCCGGCTGGGCGTTACCGGCAGGCGAGGCGCCGACGATGCCAGTAAAACGGTGAAGAGCTTCCGGGGATCGGCCGTCGCGCAAAATGAACTGGAAGCGGTGCATCGCTATTGGAAGAAAACCCTGGGCGGCCTGCAGATCAAAACACCCGATCCGTCCCTCAATATTTTGACGAACGGCTGGCTTTTATATCAGACCCTGTCCAGCCGGCTCTGGGCGCGTAACGGTTATTACCAGTCCGGCGGTGCTTTCGGCTTCCGCGACCAGTTACAGGACGTTATGACGCTTGTTTATGCCCAACCCGCCCTTGTCCGCGAACACCTGCTTTTGTGCGCGAGCCGTCAATTTCGAGAGGGAGACGTCCAGCACTGGTGGCATCCGCCCGCCGGCCAGGGCGTACGCACGCAATGTTCCGACGATTACCTGTGGCTGCCTTTAGCCGTGAGCCGCTATGTCAGCTCTACGGGTGATGCGGATATTTTGAATGAAAACGTCAGCTTTCTTGAGGGGCGTCAGCTCAGGGCTGATGAGGAATCCTATTACGATCTGCCGGGTGTAACGGATGAAAAAAATAGTTTGTATGAACATTGTGTGCGGGCCATCCAAAGAGGACTGAGATTCGGCAGCCATGGTTTGCCCTTCATGGGTTCCGGCGATTGGAATGACGGCATGAATAAAGTCGGGGATGAAGGCAAGGGCGAAAGTGTCTGGATGGGGTTTTTCCTGTATGAAATCCTGAACAAGTTTGCCCAAATTGCCCGCCTCAAAGACGATAGACCGTTTGCCGATTTGTGCGGGACAGAAGCGGCGCAACTTCAGCGCAACATTGAGCAAAACGGCTGGGACGGTGGGTGGTATCGTCGTGCTTATAGCGATGACGGTTCAATATTGGGATCAGCCGCCAATACAGAGTGCCGCATTGATTCGCTGGCCCAAAGCTGGTCCGTTCTATCCGGAGCGGGCGAGGAGACAAGGACCCGCCAGGCCATGAATGCAGTAGATGAATTTCTTGTGCATCGGGATAAAAAACTGGTTCAACTGCTTGATCCGCCATTCGATAAATCGGCGATGGAACCGGGTTATATTAAAGGTTATGTGCCGGGTGTGAGAGAAAACGGCGGACAATACACGCATGCGGCCATCTGGGTGGCTATGGCTTTTGCCGCATTAGGCGATAGAAAGCGCGCCTGGGATGTCATGGACATTATCAACCCGATCAATCATGCCAGGTCTCCGGAAGAAGTGGAAATCTATAAAGTAGAACCCTATGTGGTTCCAGCCGACATCTATGCGGTCACGCCGCATGTCGGGCGCGGCGGATGGACATGGCTCACCGGCTCCGCCGCCTGGATGTACCGGCTGATTGTGGAGTCCCTGCTGGGGCTCACGCTGAAAAACGGCAAACTCAGTTTTTTGCCATGTCTGCCTGCTTCATGGAATGAAGCTAAGATACACTACCGGTATGGGGAAACGCTCTACCATATCGTCATCCGTCAGGCCGCCGGAGCAACGGCTGTTTTGACGCTGGACGGTCTGATCATGCCCGATGCGGAAATACTGTTGGTTGACGACCGGCAGGAACATACCATCGAGGTTGATATGCCGCTTGTGTCAGCTTGACTTTCATGGCGCACCGGCCTTCGTTGGCGCTTGACTGACAGGCAATGCTTTCCAGAGGCCCTTCAACATTTTTTCGTCGAATTTAAACCGGAGCTTCATATAGGGCCCCTGACCCTGATAGCCGTCGCCGGTCAGGTCGGCGTCAAATTTGTCGAAAGAGTAGCCGACAGAAGCCCAGAGGTTCTTAATGATCCGATAGCCGATTTCAACGGAACCGCCATGATAACGGGTATTCACTGCATGACTGGTCAGGAGACGGTATCCCACCCCCACATCCCAGCGCTCTGTCAGGTCATAAATAAATCGCGTGGCAATGAGGTCGGTATAAGCTGAGAAGTCTCCGTCACTGGACAGTTTTCCTGCGTATTTCCCCATCACCTGGAGCCGCTTGTTTGTCTGCCAGATTCCCTCTCCGGAAAAGATATAAGCGTTTTCACTTAGGGCTGGCAAGCTCGATGAATTCGTTTCATGTTTGTATTCCATCTTGGCCAGGGCGTTAAACCGGTTCGAAAGCAGTGGACGATAGGCCAACCCTACCATGGTCCGCGACGTTGTCTTACGTCCGGTCGCGCCCCCTTCTTCCGTAAAGTATCGTTCCCTCAGGAGAAGCGAATAATCCGGGTGAAGTTTATAGGCAACACCCAATTCACCCAGATATAAATTCAGATTGAATGCGCCTTACTGTTCCTGTATTCCAGCTAAGCATTTCAGCTATCTGCTCCGGATTTAGATCTGTTGTTGCTCGAAGAAATACACACAATACACGCTGATACTCTGACCTTGTCTTTGCTTGCTTTAGTCTTTCCTTTAGCAAAGATTCCGATCCATTAGGCAACGGTGACGGATTTCTCACGCGTTCCTCCTATAAAGATTTCTATAGAAGGAATTGTACATTAATTATTTATTGAATGCAACTTGGCATTAGAAGTAGTATCATTCGGCACGCATCACGTATCAAGCATCATCAAAGAATCATGGAATGTTAATAAAGGGTTGAAAACTGATTTTTCAAGACCTGACCCTCATCCCCCCCTCATCCCCCCGCTATAGGGTCACGCGAGGTCACAAGACCTCAATGACAAATAGATGCGTTTTGCAAAGCTCTTAAATCATTAGATCACTTCGTATTCTATCGCCATTTCCGCTACGTATATATATTCGCTAAATAGTTATCCCATATTTTATAATTTCCTGAGCCAGGGTACTATAACGATCACCAATATCTTGGGGTGAGAATGGCAATGGTTCAATGTGTGAATCAATCTGGAGAGCTATTCTTCGTAATAACATCATTTCTTTCAAATTATTTTTTCCAAACTGAGAAGAAATTATCGCAATATCTATGTCGCTTTCCGGTTTTGCTGTGCCTTTTGCATAAGACCCGAAAAGGATTACCTTTGATACGTCAACACCCTTTTGTTTAAGAAGTTCAACATATTTATTTATTATATTAAGTTCCTTCTTTTTTAAAGATGCTCGTTTAGCCATATTAAAATCTCTTTCGTCATCTTAAGATATTTTGCAGTAAATCTTTTATTTGCTTTCTTGTAAAAACTAAGTTTGTAATCATCATATCGCGCTTGTATATTGAATGCACTAATATCCGCAAGTTCGTTTTTGATTTTATTTGTTAATTTAATATCTGTTTTTTCCGCCAGACGAACTAAATCATGAATAAGTGGCGGTGCTGTTTTCGTTGTCCTGATAATTATTGCCTTAAGATATTTTTCTATACTCAAGTGACAGAAAAACAGCGCATGATGATACTTTTTGTTTTCGAAAAGGATGTCCGCCGTTTCTAAATCTTGTTTTGATGCATCAGACCAATTTTTTACTATCTCATTTTCATTCATAGTTTAGAACATTAGCATAATATAATAGTGAAGTAAATTTTGTTTTATTTTCAGAAAATCGTGTTCTCGTTCCCAAACACCGGCTTGGGAACGAGAGGAAAAGTCCGGCATGACAATACTATTTTTTCACCCCCATCAACTGCGGAGTTTGCTCGTTGTTGTATTGCTTCCGCGCGATGCGTTCGACCTGGGGTTTGATGTGATCAAACAGATCGTCCATCTTGATAGAACCATCCGGCTGAATCACATTTTCATCTTTGATTCCTTTGAGCAGAAAATAGGTGAAGAGGCCGTGGCCTTTTTCATCATAGGTTGAACTGATTTGCTCGCCAGATGATGCGGAAAGAACTGTTATGTTTCTCGACAGTGCAACGCTTGCCTGAAGATTCATCACCAGAGGTCGCGCGCCCTTGGCGATGACCGATCTTCCACCCGCTCCCGAAAAACAGGAGTCAAGGGCAACAACAATTATTAATTGATAAGAACTTCCTTTTTGTGAGTAGCAGTATAGGAAACGCGGTCTTGTGTGTCAAGGAGATTTTGGCCACAGGAGATTTTGGCCACAAGATGTGGGGTGCGGCATCGATGACACGTTTTGAGGCGCATTCCGACATCCGTCCTTATGAGAAATCTGTTTATCTTCTACCCTGATAGGGCACACGTGGCCGTTTCATCTGAAAAATAGGTGTTTTCCCCGGAATTCAGGCAGACCTCGCCGTCACGCTTTTTTTGAATGCGTTATAGTAACGAACCATCTGTTCTCCCCGGTTGGGGATATGGGAACACATAACCTAAAGGTCACGCGTAGCCGCCAGCCATTCCAGGGCGGGGAAACTCTTGCTTGTTTTTTTGTCCTTGGCCGTATAGATGACCTTTCCCTCCTGATCCAGGTACTTCATACGTTCCTGAGAGAAGGATGCCCGAATGATGTAACGCGCCAGGTTTTCCATAGCCGTGCAATCTTTTGGTGAAATACGGTTGCCGCAGAAAATATTAAATCCGGAATGTTTCCACGCAGAGAGCATCCTGACCATTTCTTCGGTGATCTTGCCTTTCTTGAGGAGCATCTTGAACACCTTGTGACGGAAGATGGCCTCCAGCTTCTTGAGTTCCAGTGGCGGCGCAACGCGAAACATACCTCTATTTCCGTAGAAACAGCCATCGGTCAGGAGGATGTGGCAGTGCGGATTGAATCCGAGGAAGTCGCCGAACGTCTGCACAGCGATGACCGCGCCGGGGATGGGTTCTTTTTCGGGCACAGCCTGCTGGATGAAGACTTTCAAAGATTCCCAGGCGCAGCGGCTGAGGGCGGCGAGAAGTTTTCGATCATACAGAAAGTAACGGCGAAGGATTTTGGGGATGCTGAAGATGAAATGACGATGGGGCACCTTTTTCAGGACATCCATGCAGAGCCACTCACCGAATTCCACCACGCGCTTCTGGTGACAGGACGGGCAGAAATGCCTTCTTTTACACGAGAATGCCAGCAAGTATTCGTGGCCGCAGTCCTTGCATTTCACGCGGGCAAAACCGTGGCTCAGAACGCCGCAGTCGAGGTAACGATAAATCACTTTTTCGATATATGGCCGCCAGAATCCGTATTCCCTTGAGAAATGCTCATCATAATCCCGCACAAAGGTTACAAACGCCGCAATGGAAAGAGCGTTATAAAATCCGTTCCGGCATCGAGGCGACCAATTCCGAATTGAAACGATCTTACGGCATCGGCAAACTCCGTGTCCGCAGGGTGGCTAAAGTCCTCTTTGCCGTGTCCTGCAAACTGATCGCCTGCAACGTCAAGAGATGGGCCAGGACCCATTTTACGTTTTTCAAAGGTGTTTTTCATTGGTTTATATATGCGTTGGGGACTCTTTTAAAAAATGGTCAAGTGTCTGTGCTCGAAATTCATTCTTCGTGCGCATAGGCGTTATTTTTGACTTCAAAAAAGGGGCCTTACTTCTCAGGAATCAAAATATCAATCCAACTTCATCAAATCCGGTATGAATTGTCCTCAACAATTGCCTTCCCCCTCCGGACGGCATAGGTCATCGCCGATTGTGTCCGTTTCAGCAGTTGCGCTAACTGGCTTTGCGGCGTTCCAAGCTTTTGGGTTGCCCAGTAACACAGAATGCCTCTTGCCTTTGTTCTTTTTGCATCCCTTAAGGAGTCTAATATCTCATCCGGTGTCAGTTGGGTTATTTCGGCCACGCGTCTGATCAATTTGTCCAGATCATATCCCCTGGCTTTGAGCCGGTATTTTTCCTTGAATTTCTCTTCCGCCTTTTCCAGAACTTCCGTTACAAAAGTTCCATCTCCCAATATCCGCTCATCACCTTTTTGATAACCGCCGGTCTCTCTTAATGCCTTGACCCCGGTCCAGCCGCCATGACTTCGCAACAGACCGCCGCCTGTCAAATCTGCACGACGCCCCTGTTCGATGCCGCTGCGAACAAAACGACCGTATTCAGATCGGGCGCTTGCTGATTTACTGCCAAAAAGTCTGAGGACATATTGCGTATCCTGCCATTCAATTTTCCTTCGCCCCATCACGGCGCCGTGTCCACAATAGGGATACGAAGCCAGGCTTCCGTATTCTGAAACAAGGTTTGCGCGTAACGAATTCAAATGAATGTAGCGAACAAGCTCCAAAAGATAAGCGTCTTCTTGGCATAAAATGGATTTATAGCGATTCTGGAAAAGATGACCGCATCGGTTATGACGCCGGTTAAAATTGATCGCATAACCGGTCAGCAGTCTTTTCATCAAAACTGAGATGGGAACATTCCCGGTTCGCAGTAAAAGATGAAAGTGGTTGGGGATTAACGCCCAGGCAAAGCATGATGTCCCAGTTTCAATCAATAAATCCCCCAGTCGCTTCACAAATAACAAATAATCATCTTTCTGTGTAAAGATTTCCTGACGGTCAATTCCCCTGCATATCACATGATGCAGGGCTCCGGATGTATCGATGCGTGATTGTCTTGGCATGGACCGCTCATAACATTCTATTTAATACATTTCAATTGATATTTTGAAGTACGTCCCTTATCACCCCCGTCCCTTATCACCCCCAGAATCTTGGGGATGCTGAATACGAAATGCCGGTGCGGAATCTTTTTGAGAACATCCATGCAGAGCCACTCACCGAATTCTACAACCCGTTTTACAGCTTTTTACAGCGGGATACCGGAACATGAAGAGCCCTTCCGTTATCTTTTTACCGGTCTGGACGGCCACAATAATCTTGTTCCCTGGATGTGGACTTCGGCAGTACTGGCTGTCGGCGCGCTGGCGGCGCTGATCTATCCACGCGCACGTCAGAACGAAACCATCCTGGCTGTGGCCTGTGTAGCCGTTTTCATTTCCCTCTGGATCGAGAAAGGACTCGGCCTGGCCGTAACGGGTTTCATTCCTTCACCTTTGGGGGCGGTGACTGAGTACTTTCTGCGTATTCCGGCCGGAAATTGCCGTTACTCTTGGTGTCTGGGCAGTGGGGCTATTGATTCTAACCATGCTTTACCAGATATTTCTAGCTGTGCGCCACGAGAAGAAGTGATAAGAAATTAATCTGCTTTTGTCTGCTTGATCTCATGGGCTTTTCGGCTCAAAGAATTCTGGTATATTGCATTTTTCATTGCCGGCGTGCGTGGAGGAGATTGTTCAATGCCAGTGATCCTTAAAAGCAGGAAGAGGCTTTACGACAGATCATCAATATTCCAAACAGGTATATCGGCAAGGAAAGACTTCCCGCCTTTCACGTCACGTACTGGATCACCTGAATCAGGACTCCGTCCGGGTCTTTGATGAAGGTAGTAAGCCGGTCAGGCCGCGGATGAAACGGATCCATAAGCACATCGGCGCCTTTCGCGCGCGCTTCTTTCACTAACCCGTGAATATCATCCACCACCACACTCATGTGGTTTAGCCCTGTCATGGTGGATGGATCTGCCTGGGTATCGCCGGGATTGCCCTGCTCAATCTCAATCTGAATAGAGTCGTTGCCCACGAAGGTGAACTTCTTTCCCCAAACTTCCACCGTATCAACGATATCAAGCCCCAGGATATCCCGATAAAACCGGATCGACGCTTCACTGTCTTTTGCCTTGATTCCCAGATGGTACCATTTCATGTCATCCTCCGATTTTTTCTTTCGTGAGTTTGAAACAAACAGATGCCACATCGATGGTCTGACGGATATCGGACTCCTGCATGGCCGCGCACACAAACCAGTTGTGGTGGGGGTGGAAAAAGATGCCCCGCCGCGCCGCCTGACCGCAGAAGAAGCGGTTTGTTTCAAAAAGCGGATCGTTGGCGAAAGTCATGAAGGGCATCGCCGGCGGGCCGGTGAGGTTAACCTGTATCCCATAGGCGTTCGCGGCATCCTTGAGACCGTCCATCAGCATGATTCCCATCTTTTGGATATGCTCGATTGCGCCGCTAGCTTTGATTTCATCGATACAAGCCAGGGCGGCGGCAAAAGGCACTCCCGAAAAGTAATGGGTGCCGGTAAAGAATATTTGCTTCGCCGCGTCCATCAGCGCCTTCCGCGCGGCGGCAACAGAGATGGCATAACCGTTGGCCATGGCCTTGCCGAAACACTGAATATCGGCGTTAAAACCGTAATGTTTCGAACTCCCCGCAAGATCCAGCCGAAATCCGCAACGGACATCGTCAACGATAATCATGAAACCGTCTTTTTGAGCAAGTTGGTTCACCGCGTCTACA
The DNA here is from genome assembly GCA_964351355.1 of uncultured Smithella sp. GTDB lineage: Bacteria > Desulfobacterota > Syntrophia > Syntrophales > Smithellaceae > UBA8904. Next base: position 7,343 of record CAYGNV010000016.1, on the reverse strand, counting down.
AATTCTTTTGTCGGAAGCTCCTGGTCTCTCATGGCGTCATGCCGCTGCGGGGTGAGCATGATGCCCGCGACGGTGCCGTTGTGTTCTGACAACACCCGTTTGAGGTCGGCCACATCATTGTATTCGAAATAATGCACATGGGTTTTCCATTCCGCAGGCACGCCCTGCCCGTGGGGCTGGCACCAGAAATGGGAACCGTGATAAGACCCTTTCGCCAGCAGGATATCCATTTTCCCGGTGAATACACGGGCCAGCGTGATCGCGTAGGATGTTACATCGGAACCGTTTTTCCCGAAGACACACCAATCGATCCCGTTGATGGTTCCCACAATTTTTTTAGCCAGCGGCAGCCACTGATCCGAAGGCAGGGTAAAGCAGTCCGCGTTCTCCCACTGTTTTTTCGCTGCCGCGTCCACTTTCGGGTGTTTGAGCCCCAGCAAGTTGGTTCCGAAAGAGCACATGTAATCGATATATTCATTCCCGTCCACATCCCAGATCCTGCATCCCTCGCCGCGATGAATAAAAGCGGGATACGATCCGAAAGTGAGGAAGGCAGGGGTGCGTGGCCCATAGATCCCATTGGGCACGTATTGCTGCGCTTCCTCAAACAGCTGGTATGATTTTGTTAATTCATAGAGTTTCATTTTTTTACCTCCAAAAAAATCAGGAATAGACCATGGTTTATGAGGCTTCGGACGGTTGCATCCGGGCCTCTTTGCCGCTGGCGGATATCATGTAGACCATCTGTTGTGCCACCTCTTGAAAGTTGACGCTTTGAGGCGCAAGCAGAAACTGAATGGTCAGACCGTCAATCATGGCGAGCAGGAGTGTGCCCAACGCCGACAACCGGCGTGAATCGGAGATGCCGAAGGCACGGGCGATCTGGCCGGCTATCAATTCACGCCAGGTTTGGTACTTTACCGCAAATCTGTCCTTCAGATCGCTGTTGTCGATGATCGCTTCCTGTAATAAATACAGATTGATCCGGCCGCTGTTCTCGTCCTGGATGATCCCGGTCAAGGCACTTTGCAAGACGGAGGCAAGATCGGCGGTGCTGCTCCGGCGGCGGGGCAGGCTGGCAAAGATCGCATCAGTCAGATCGGAGAGGTGTTTTTCCAGAATATCGTAAATCAGATCATTCTTGCTGGCATAGTAATAGAAAAGGGTGCCGCGGCTGATCCCGGCTTCCCGGGCGATATCGGCCAGCGTCGTTAGTTTGACTCCCTTGTCCGCCATCAGTTTACCGGCCGCATCGATGATCCGCGTGCGGTTGGATGTCTTATCTGTGGGCATGCTGGTGTTCAAGGTGGCCCCCTTGCATTGATATCGAAACGAACCCGGCCCGCCGAAGGGACGGGACTCGGTTGCTCGACCGACATATTTGAAACATCATATAAACTAAATTTATCACATAATCAAGATTAATGTTGCGTAGAGGCGCTTTGTTCAGCTGGAGGCATACGGAATATGTCGGTTAGTCGACCGACATATAAGATTATTTTAAAGTATTTCTGAAAGACATGATTATTGATAACTGAAAATTTTCGGCAGATCATTCCATCGCCAAAAAAAGGTAGCATCTGCGTTGCCGCCTGCCAACCGTGGCTGGTTCTGCCTTTAAATACCCAATCCGCGCAGGATATAAGCCAGGGTTATGCCCAGGTAGGATCCCACCACCCAGCCGATGATGCCGGTGATAACCCCGGAAAGCACAATTTCCTTGTTCTTAAGCGCCGAAGCAACCATGGGAACAAGAGGAGGCGAGCAGATTCCCGCAGTGGATGTAATGATGACCGTATCGGCATCAATCTTGAATATTCTGGCCAGAACAATATGCAGCAGAAGGCAGACGAATATCGTAAACGTCACGTAGGCCAGCATGATCGGGGCAGTGGACACCAGCCGGTTAAAGTCCGCCATGGAGCTCACCACGAGACAGAATATCAGAATGAAGTAATTGCCAAGCTGGTAGCTCATCCTTATCCTTCTGATCGCGGGAATAAAAGAACAAAGGATACCCAGCGTGGAAATGGCGAGGATCGCCACCACAAAGGCCGTATCCTCCTTAAATATGAGAAAGGACAGGGCGCCTGTGATAAAGATAAGCACCGAGAGTCCCAGGCCGCCCATCAGCGGAGCAAAGGTTTTCTTTTCAAATATGCCGGCGTATGAATCGAAATCCGGGTCATTTTCCATCAACGCGGTTTCGACCGGTTTAAAGACGGGTAAAAATTTAAGCAGCACACGCTGTCCGATCGTCATCAGGAAGAGCAGATAGACCGAGGATACCAGAACATCCGATGTATGCGCGGCGATATACAGAGTCTGATCGGTCCGGAGCGCTGTGGCGATCGCGCCAAGGTTCACCGTTCCGCCGGTGTATACGCCCACGAACATGCCGGCGAGTTTCCAGGTTTCCTCTCCCACCCATCCGCGAAAAATGAAAAAACCCAGGGTCGCGACAATCAGTATCGCCAGGACCTGCAGCCCGAAGGAAAGGAGCGATTTCCCCGCGAGCCTGCTCCAGCGGCGTACATCAATGGAGAAAAACATCAGAGGCAGAGCCAGGCTGATGGCAACCAGCATCAGGGGATTTTGTATGGGAGCCAGATTCGCTGGAAGCACATGGATGTTACCGATAATGATGCCGGCGATGTAACAGATAACCACCGCGCCGAGTTTATTGCAGATGGAATTTTTGCGGGCTAAGGAAATGGCGACAACAGGGAAAAGAAGATAAAAAACAATCAGTACAACGGTTGACATAGCACCTCCGTTAAGAATGAACGTCAATTAGTCACTAAACGGTATCCAGCAAAACTGCCATTCGTTTTTAATAAAACATGCTCTACGGCTTAAACGGAAACAGCACCATCGCAACCAGTCCTTTATAAATTATTGATTGATAAGAACTTCCTTTTTGTGGGGCGAAGTATATTAAGCGGCCTCTTGTATGTCAAGAAGATTTTGGCCACAAGATATGGGATGCTGTATGGATGACCCCGCTGAAGGTATTTGGCAACATTCTTTCTATTGAGAAATCTACACACCTTTTGGTCTGTTCAGACGCCAAGAAGGCCAATTTGACCGGAATTAAGGCGAGCATCTCCATTACACATATTTTAAGATGCGTTAGAAAATCATGACTGTATGTAATCATCCCCGGAGTATTCCGGGTCGCCATATATAATGTCAGAATGTGTTTGGATTTGAAGATCAGCAGTGGCGTATTCGATGTTTGGCGGGTCATGGATTTTGGGCGGTGGTCTTGATCTGACCAGCCAGAGTCCCAGATGCATAAGGATTTCCCGGATGACCTGAGCGTCTTCGATGAAGCTGATGATCCGCATGGTACCCTTGCATTTCGGGCAGACCAAGGGGTCCACCTCGTATATTTTCTGTATCAAGCGTGCCCAATTTTTTCTGAACGCTTTTTCGTTGCCCTGCGGTTCGAGGATGCAGGGGACAAGATCATCACTCTCTTCTTTCTTGCGTTTACCCCGCGAAACGTTGCTGTAGTATCCGTAATATCTCACCATCTGCTCGCCCCGGTTGGGGATATGGGAACACATAACCTAAAGGTCACGCGTAGCCGCCAGCCATTCCAGGGCGGGGAAACTCTTGCTTGTTTTTTTGTCCTTGGCCGTATAGATGACCTTTCCCTCCTGATCCAGGTACTTCATACGTTCCTGAGAGAAGGATGCCCGAATGATGTAACGCGCCAGGTTTTCCATAGCCGTGCAATCTTTTGGTGAAATACGGGTGCCGCAGAAAATATTAAATCCGGAATGTTTCCACGCAGTGGTAATAATCAGAGTCCTGTGGGTGGCGTGGCCGGTATTCGGCTGCTGGCAACGACATGTCTTCCTCGCTTCGGACGAATCAATACAGGCAGAAGCGCAAAAACATAGCAGAACGTACGTTCTATTGTCAAGAAATGATTTGGAAGATTTGAAAATTTTCAGACAAAAGGGGTCTCAAAAGGGGCACGCAACTGCTGAAACGGACACAATCGGCGATTACCTATGCCGGCCGAGGGGGGAGGGAGGCGATGGTTTCATGCTTGATTGAATGAAGGTGGATTGGTATTTTGAAGTCCCCTATAATCGAACCAGGCCGCGAAGTACGTGCTTGCCGCGATCTTTTTTGCGATCGCGCTGGTTTTCGTGTACCGTTCTTTCTACAGCATGAGAATCTCCAGCGAAAAACTGAGTGATTAAAAGGTCGTCTAACCTTTAACTTCAAAAGGCGCTCCTGAAACGGAGCGCCTTTTTTTGTGCAGCACTATTTGCCTAAGAACGCTGGACGGTCTGATCATGCCCGATGCGGAAATACTGTTGGTTGACGACCGGCAGGAACATACCATCGAGGTTGATATGCCGCTTGTTCCGGATGAAAGTCAGTCTTGAGCCTGTTTATCCCAGGCATCGTCATGAATGTTGGGAGCCGCCTCGCGGTCGTTGGCCAGAAGCTGTTCCTGAAGCGCGATCTGTTCGCGCGCATTGAAGAGATACGCTTCCTGATCAAGCCGGTGCGAAGCCAGTGTGACGAGCGCCGCTTCATCATACTTGATAAAATTCTGACCGGCGCGGGTGGCGCTATATTTGCGGAAACCCAGCTTCATCAGCACATCAACACCGAGACGCACGGAGGTATCGAGTGATTCCCTGTAAATGTTTTCGACGCCCGCGTCGAGCAGTTCATAGGCGTCCAGTCTGCTTTTGGCGCGCACCATCACCTCCAGATGGGGGAATTCCTTGCGCACCCGTTCAATCAGATCGATGTTGATCTCCGGCGAGTCGATCGCGGCAATCAGCACCCTGGCCTCATCGACACCGGCGGATTTTAAAATATCCAGACGCGTGGCGTCGCCGTAAAAAACCGTAAAGCCCATTTTTCTTAGAATTTCAACCCGATCTGAATCATTGTCCAGAATCGTCGCGGCCACGCCGTTGGCCCGAAGAAAGCGTCCGACCGTGCTGCCGAAATGGCCGAATCCGGCAATGATGACGGCGTTCCCGCCGGTGATGTCGTCGTCAGGCTTCTGATCCACCGATTCCTTCGTTCCGAAACGCGGCAGAATCAGCCGTTCGTTGATCAAAAGCAAAAGCGGCGTGAGCGCCATGCTGATAGCCGTAACCCCCATCATGATGTCCGTCCAGGGCCCGGACAATATATTGAGCTGATGGATAAAAGCAAAAAGCACGAAGGCAAATTCGCCGACCTGCGAGAGTCCGAGCGTAAAGATCATACTCTGATCGAAACTCAGACGCGATATTTTTCCGGTCACAAACAGCACCAGCGCCTTGACGGCAATGACGCCTGTAACCAGCGCCGCGATGGTCAGGGGAGCATCCGCAATCAGTCTGAAATTGATCGACGCGCCGACCGCAATAAAGAAAAGCCCCAACAACAAGCCTTTGAACGGCTCAATATCGCTTTCCAGTTCATGGCGGAATTCACTGTTGGCCAAAACGACACCGGCCAGAAACGTCCCCAGGGCCGGGCTCAATCCCACCAACATCATCAGGTTCGCCGTGGCAATAACAATCAGAAGCGCCGCTGCCGTAAAGAGCTCCCGGAGCCGGATACGCGCGATGAATCGCAAAAAAGGCACGATGATGAAACGTCCGGCCAGCACCACCGCGTTGGCGGCGGCAAGCAAGACCAGTGTCTGCGCCCAGCCCGGCAAGCCTTCCATCAGCGATGCATGCCCCCCCGGCGAAACCGACGCGCCAGATGCGGCCAAAAGCGGGACCAGCGCCAAAATCGGAATGACGGAAATATCCTGAAACAACAAAACAGCGAACGAGCTTTTACCCGATTCGGTTTTCGTCAGTCCTTTTTCACGCAGGTTCTGCATTACGATGGCTGTTGAAGACATGGAAAGCGCAAGCCCGCAAGCCAGAGCCGCCTGCCAGGTAAAACCGATAAAAAATAAGACGGCAAAAAACAAAAAGGTTGTCGCTCCCAACTGCAAAACGCCTGTTCCCAGAATCAGCCTGCGCATTCGCCAGAACGTGGCCGGTTCCAGCTCCAGACCGATCAGAAAGAGCATCATCACCACGCCGAACTCGGCAAAGTGCATAATGTCCTTTCCTTCCGATCCGATAAATCCCAGAAAGAAAGGGCCGATGAGGATGCCGCCGATCAGATAGCCCAACACGGAGCCCATGCCCAGTTTTTTGGCAATGGGCACGAAAATCACCGCGGCGGCCAGATAGATTAATGCGTCATGCAGAAAAGCAGCGCTCATGGATGGTTAAGTCCTCCAGGCGCTGTGAGCCAGTCGTTTAAATACTCAAACGCCTTCGCGCCTTTGAAATCCGTATCACCTGCGGCCATTCTGGTAAGCAGTTGACGATAAAGCGCCGCGCAGTCTTCGAGCTCGTGATCCGTCAGCAGGTGCGTACCGTGCACAACAAAGGGCGGCAGGTAAACCATCTTGCACAATGCGGCTGTTTGCTCAAAGGGGACAAGGAATTCCCTGATGGTATAGTGGTTGTGACCGCCTGCGGCATACACATCACGGCTGCCGCCCGCAGTCAGCGCCACGAAGGCGGTTTTATCCGTAAGGACGTTGCCTTTAGACCCATGCGCCCAGCCGTATTCCAGCACCGCGTCCATCCACTGCTTGAGCATGGCCGGTGCACTGTACATATAAAAAGGAAAGTGCCAGACGATGATGTCATGCGCCGTCAGAAGCGCCTTTTCACGCTCCGTATCGACATTGAAATCGGGATATTCCTCATAGAGATCGTGAAGCGTCACGCCGTCGATTTTCTCAACACCCGTCAGCAGGGCGCGGTTGGTCTTTGATTTCTCAAACCGTGGGTGAGCAAAAAGGATCAGAATTTTGTTCATGGGCATCACTTTCGTGTCATTTGTTCAACCATGAAGACCTCCCGGCTGTTCATCGTTTTGGTTATTCTTGGACGCGGCGTTGCTGCCTGCTGCGGCCAGTCGCGTCAGTTGCAGGGAAATCCGGCGGGCCAGGGATGCAAGCAAGACCGTATCCATGTCCGCCGTATAACGATCTGCAACCGCGTCGCCATTATTCCAGGAGCCGATCGTTTGACCGTCAAGCGCAAAAGGCACAACCGCCAGCGACTTGACAAAATATTTTCTGCTTGGCGGCAGCAATTTATAAAAAGGCGGCAAGTCTTTATTGGCCAGGACAGGTTTTAAACCTTCGGGTATGATTTTCTCAAACAGTTCTTGGGAGACGACACAAAGTCTGTTTTTTAAACTGTCCGACTCGTTTACAACCTTAATCAAGGGCGCTGCATTTACATGATCGATTAAAGTCAGCCAGACAAAGGGAACGGCAAATTCTTTTTCAA
>CAYGNV010000015.1:0-22241 GCA_964351355.1 uncultured Smithella sp. | reverse complement strand
TTTTATGAATCCACATGTCTTTCGTGAGTATGATGTGCGAGGCGTCGTTGATAAAGATCTCAATGAAGAGTTTGTTGTAAACCTGGGGCGCTCTATCGGCACTTATGCGCTTCAGAATAATATTAAAACCATGACCGTAGGACGTGATTGCCGGTTGAGTTCGAATGCCTATCATCAATATTTAATTTACGGCCTGAATGCCGCGGGGATTGACACCATTGATATTGGTCTTTGTGCGACGCCGATGCTTTATTTCTCCATCCGTCATTGTCATGCGGGCGGAGGCGTCATGATCACCGGCAGCCATAATCCTCCGGAGTTTAACGGCTTTAAGATTTGCATCGGGTACGATTCCATTCACGGCCAACAGATCCAGGAATTAAGGAAAATAATAGAAGCCGAGAATTACTTGTCCGGCAAGGGGTCTTCGCAGGTTAAAGACATAACTGAGGTTTATCAAAACTATCTCTTTGATCACGTTAAAATATCCAGAAAGCTGAAAATTGTGTTGGATGCCGGCAACGGTGTCGGAGGACAGTTTGCTCTGCCCATCCTGGAGAAGATGGGATGCGATGTCACCTGTCTCTACTGTGATCCGGACGGCCTCTTTCCCAACCATTTTCCCGATCCCACTGTTGAAGATAATTTAAAAGACCTCATTCAGCTGGTTGCTGAAAAAAAAGCTGATTTAGGAATAGCCTTCGACGGAGACGCCGACCGCATCGGTGTGATCAGCAATACCGGTGGAATTATCTGGGGAGACAAACTACTGCTTTTGTTTGCCCGCTATATTTTAAAAGAACATCCCGGGGCAACCATTATCGGCGAGGTCAAATGCTCACAAGTATTGTACGATGATATTCAGAAGAATGGCGGCAGACCGATTATGTGGAAGGCAGGCCATTCGCTCATTAAAGCTAAGATGAAAGAAGAAAATGCCGTTCTGGGCGGGGAAATGAGCGGTCATTTATTTTTCGCCGACCGCTACTTCGGATATGATGACGCCATTTATGCCGCATTGAGATTGCTGGAAATCCTTTCTCAGACCAATCAAAAGCTAAGCGAGTTGCTTTTCGATGTACCGCAAACGTTTGCCACACCTGAAATACGAGTGGATTGCGAAGATGATAAAAAAGCGGCGGTTGTTGATAAAATAAAATACCACTATCGGAATACACCTAACGTCATTGATATTGACGGTGTCCGCATTCCGTTTCCAGATGGTTGGGCGCTCGTGCGCTCCTCGAACACGCAGCCGGTCATTGTGCTGCGTTTTGAAGCGTCATCCGCTGAAAGTCTGCAAAAAATACGCAGTGAAGTGGAAAACCTTCTCATTTCATGACACCGGCTGAATCAACCATCTCGCAACCGACTGTGTCGAATGAACACTCGTCCCGCCGCAGCGGGATTAATGTTTGCTGATCCTCATGCAAACACTGCACAAGTATTTGAATTGGCAACGCATAAACTGGTTCAGCCCAATATTGAATATGGAGTAGTTATTATGAAAATGGCGTATCGCTTTTTATTTTTTCTGTTGATCAGCATGTTTTTATTCGGATGCAGCGAAAAGACAGCCGCCGTTGGAGGCAAAATTATCGACGGCAAAGGAAAGCCTTTGTCAGGCGTTTTCGTTATCTTCAAGCAGGTTCAACTTACTCAAGGCTATGAACAATTCGAGACCAAAACCGCTGCGGACGGCAGTTTTCATTTGACGGGCATCGCTCCTTCGTCCGATTACATTATTACCATCCTTTCCGACAAATGGAATACAAAAGTAACCAGGAAAATCAAAACGCCGGAAGGAGGGAAAAATTTTATTTTAGACACACCGATTAAAATTCGTTTCAATCAATTAAAGGACGGCACCGTTATTGATACCAAGACCGGCTTGCAATGGCTTATTTATCCTGTCGCTGATATCACAGCCGGCAATGTCATCAATACCGTGAAAGGCCTTTACGAGGCAGGCTTCACCGACTGGCGCCTTCCGTCTCAAAAGGATATTGCAGACCTTCAGGAAGAACCGGCTTTGATTAATAAAACATGTTGTGTCTGGGTTACAGAAACCCATGCGGAAGCTGTTGACTGGGTCTTCTACGTGGAAGAAAATAACGAATTATGGACGTCCAGAAAAGAATCACCCGACAGTCGAATTGTTGTCGTAAGGAATTTATCCCCATCCCCAGCCACCGTTTCTGGTTCTAATCACTAATTTTCTCTTTTTGTCTATTTTTTAAAAAGCATAAACGTTGCCGACACACGGCAGATATTCTTTCCTAGAGCATTCGTCACGATACAATCGCCGATCATCAGACTCTTCCCTTTTTTAAAAACATTTGCTTCGGCAGTTAACTCGCCTCTTGAAACGCCCGACAGAAAGCTGCTTTTGAGTTCAATGGTTGTCAAACTCTCATCCGGATTTAACTGCGTCATCATGGCGTGAGCAATGGTCTCGTCGGCCAGTGCCACAATCAGGCCTCCCTGCATGACTTTAGCGCCTTGCAAATATTCCGGACGCACAGGCATCTTAAAGCAGGCGCGGCCGTCGCTCAGCTCCGTTACCGCAATATTGAAATAATCAAGATACGGATTGAGTCCTTTCTGCCCTGCGCGAAGACTTTCCAGATAAAGAGGATAGTTAAAAATGATTTGTCCCTCCTTACTTTGATGTTCGAGTTGATTCTATATCCCAATCTCAGATTTTTCCCAGCTTTTTTATAAATTGTTTACAGGCGCCAAAGAGAAGTATTTCACCAGATATTTTTCCTTTTCCACCCGGCACAACATAACCCGTCTATAGTTAATCGTTACTTATATTTGCACTGACCTCTGCGAGCTAATATCCATATCTCTTCTTTCGCGCCATATGACGTGCACGGCAGTTGCTTTGAAAGAAACGGCAACCGTTGAACCTTCATATATTCCTAAATCTTCACAGGAAGATACCGTGATGTAGGCAACCAGAGGGAAACCGCAATCCAGAAACATTTTATAGAAGAAAGCCTGCCGGACAATCTTTTGAATTTTAGCTTCAAACACATTTCGGGCACTGATTTTCCCAGGCATAGCCGGCGACACAGTGATGTTTTCGGGCCTCAAACAACAGAAAACATGTTGTCCCGGCAAAAAATTACCCACAGCCTCAATAATTTTTCCGGCCACCGAAATTTCCATCAATCCCGCGTTGCTGCTTTGGACAGTGCCTTCCAATACCGTTTCCGTGCCGACAAAGTTTGCCACAAATTCGGATTTCGGCTCGTTGAATATCTGAGCCGTTGTTCCCGATTGAACCATTTTCCCGTCGGCCATAACCGCTACATCCTGCGCCAGACGCAACGTTTCTTCGCGGTCATGCAAAGCCAGCACAGCCGTAATCTTGGTTTTCTCCAGAATATGCCGCAGGTCGTCAATAAGCATTTCCCTTGTTGGAGGATCAAGTGAATTAAACGCTTCATCCAGTAATATCAGTCGCGGCTTCAGAGCAAACACACGCGCCAGTGATACCCTTTTGGCTTCGCCGCCCGAAAGCGTTTTGGCCGATCGTGCCGCCAGAGCACTGACACCAAAATAATCCAGAGCATCCTCAACGTTCTTCTTGGTTTCAGCATTGCTCAGATGGCGGAATTTCAAGCCCAGAGCGACATTTTTATAAACGGATGTGTTGAGCAAAAGCGGCTCCTGGAAGACAACGCAGACGCTCCGGCGCATATTGGAACGGCTGACGCTGCTATCTACAGGCATTCCCTGATAATAAATATTTCCCTGACTCGGTTTTAACAAGCCCGCCATGGTTAAAAGAAGCGTTGACTTACCTGAGCCGTTGGGCCCGATCAGGGCAAGGATTTTACCTTGTTCGACATTCAGTTCGCTGATATCCAATACAGTGACGCCGCTGCGCTGGACGATTAAATTTTGAATAGTAAGCACATTCATCGTGGATGCTGCCTTTGCTGTATCTGTGTGAGCAGGAGATTGACCAGAAAAGCCAGGAGCAGAAGAATGATGCCCAGCGCAATAGCGATATCAAAATTCCCCTTGCCGGTTTCCATGACGGTGGCTGTAGTCAGCACGCGCGAGTATCCTTTGATATTGCCGCCAACCATGATGGAGGCGCCGACTTCGGAAATCACCCCACCGAAACCGGCCATGACAGCGGCCAAAAGCGGCAGCTTGGATTCTTTGATCAATACCCATACCATTTGTAATCGGCTGGCGCCCAGCGAAAGAATCTGCAAGCGCAGGTTTTGCGGCAAATTTTGAATGGCAGCAAGCGAGATGCCCATCACAATCGGCGTAGCGATAATTGCCTGCGCAAGAATCATCGCGTAGGGGGTGTAGAGAATTTCCAGAAAGCCCAGTGGCCCGCTGCGCCAGATCATAATCGTCACAAACAGGCCTACGACAACGGGCGGCAAGCCCATCCCCGTATTGATCAAACTGATGACCACCCTCTTCCCTGGAAAATGGCTTAATGCGACCAAAGTTCCGATGGAAACGCCGATGAAAAGGCTGATGAATGTGGCTGTCCCCGATATTTTCAAAGACAGCCATGTTATCCCTAATACTTCAGCATCAAGGCTGACGATCAATTCAAAAGCTTTTATGATCCCCTGGACAATTAATTCCAACTAACAAACTCCTTATTTACCTAAATCTTCCACCCTTTTGCCGGCATCAGGAAAATATAACGGAGAGCCGTATTTATTCACACCGAATGTTTTAATAATCTCCTGAATTCGTTTAGACACCATAAAATCGGCAAATGCTTTTGCGCCTTCGGCATTGACTTTCGGCCACTTGGCGCTATTCACTTCAATAACATGATAAATATTGATGAGCGCCGCGTCGCCTTCCACCAGAATTTCCAATCCCAGATTTTTCTTCAAGGCTAAATAACTTCCGCGGTCAGCCAATGTATGACCTTTTTTCTCCGCAGCGACACTTAAAGTCTGTCCCATACCCAATCCGGTTTCCTGATACCATTTCTGCCCTACAGGATTAATGCCTGCTTTCTTCCACAATGTCTTTTCTTTGGCGTGTGTTCCTGAGTTGTCTCCACGCGACACAAATAACGCATTTGCATTGGCAATTAATTTCAAGGCTTCCGCTGAAGATTTTACTCCTCTAATCTTTGCCTGATCTGCGGTCGGGCCGACAATAATAAAATCATTGTGCATCACCAGACGACGTTTGACGCCATACCCTTCGCTCATGAATTTCTTTTCAGCATCCGATGAATGAACCAGCAGGACATCCGCTTCGCCTTTTTGCCCCAACGCCATGGCCTGGCCGGAACCGACAGCGATGGTCTTTACAAAGTATCCGGTTTCCCTTTCAAAGATCGGAATTAATATATCGAGTAGCCCGGAATCCTGCGTGCTGGTGGTCGTCGCCAGAATAATATTCTTCTGCTTGGGTGCGGCAAAAATAGTCGTGGTTCCCAATACAACAAACGCTGCGGCTACCATTAACGCGGTCCAAACCATACTGCTTCTGATATTTTTCATGATCATCATCTCTCCGTTGTTTCCATAATTTCTCTAAGCGTGCAGAATTCTACCGGCATCTTTAAAATTGTAATTCCCAATTTTTTCGACGCGGTTTTTAAATTTCTCCGATTGAAGCGTTTCGATAAAAGCCTGAATCCCCGGCTGAAAAAATGTATTTTTATCGAGAATCATATCAAAACGCTCGTTGGCCAAGGGGTGAAAATTAATATCCAGTATTTTTGCCACAGCGGCAGACGCGATGCCCACATCAGCCTCACCTGAAATGAGAGAAAGTCCCACTTCAAAATGCGTATAAACTTCATGGTCGTAGCCTGAAATATTTCCACCGTCGATCCCCCTGTTTTTCAGTTCATAATCCAGCAGAATTCTTATTCCTGAACCTTTTTGACGATTCACAAAATCTATCTTTTTATGGCGTAAACTTTCCCATCCCTTAAAAATATTAAACTTGGATTTTGAGACCAGGAAACCAATTTGACGATAAAACAGATTGACAACAACCGGTTGATGATCCGGACAATACTGTTTCAAATATGGCGTGTTATAGTCGCCGGTTTCCGGATCATACAGGTGAGAAAACGCAATATCCGTCAACCCCGAATTGAGCGCTGTCAGACCACTGACGCTGCCGGTATTGGCTGAAAAAATATTAAAGGCCGGATGATCTTTTTTGATGGCCGTCAGAAGCATGTCCAGCACGGGATCATTACTGCCGGATGCCAGGAGTGCGCCTTCGATTTGATGGATTCTTTTCCTGGTTTGGTGGAGTCCATCACGTGCGTTTGTTTGTAGCCATTCATCAATGAGCTTTACCGGAAAAATCCACTTTCCTGTCACCCGTGTGCAAGGGATTTTTCCGGCCTTGATGAGCAAATAAACCTGTTTTTCATGAATATCAAGGTATTTGGCAACTTCCTTGGTGTTCATCAATTCATTGGACATACAGCCTCCTCCAAGATTTGCTTAATAAAACATATCAGCCAATTTATCAAGAATATTCTTCCAAATTCCGCCTTATAATTACTCTATTCGTCTCATAATGCCCTCTGGCACGCACTTTGATATTAAATAGCTTGATATTCGATATGAATAAAAAATATTTTTAACAAATAAACGAACTTCAGAAATATTTGTATTTGAGCAATTTCTAACATATGGTACGTAAATATTGAAAAGCATCTTCTAACTGACTCAAAGAGCAAAATGAATAAAATAATAGCAATTCTAGTTATATTGATGTTAGTTTTCGGCCAAAGGATTTGGGCTGCCGATGCAATATCCAAGGACGATGTGCTCAACATTCAGCAATGCATGGCTATCGCCCTTAAAAATCATCCCGCGCTTAACGCCGCTGCCGGCACGATCAGACAGGCTGATAGTAAAATCGGGCAGGCCCGATCCGGGTATTATCCTCAGATTGCACTGCAATCAGGTTATTCGCGGGTGGGACCCGCATCCACATCACTCAGAAGCGATCCCTATAATTACTATTCCAATACGCTGAATCTCAACCAGATACTATTTGATTTCGGTAAAACATCGACAGCTGTGGACATACAAAGTTTAAGTAAAAAATCAGCCGAGGCGGATTTTCAGGATGTTACCGCTGCCATCATTCTGGGGGTGAAAGAGACATACTATTCTTTTCTTAAAGCAAAAATGAGCAAGACCGTCGCGGTGGAGACGGTGAATCAGTTTCAGCAGCACTATGATGTTGCCCGAACATTTTTTGAAACGGGGAAAAGTTCAAAGATTGATGTCACCAGCGCGGAAGTCAATCTTAGTAACGCCCGCATCCAATTGATTTCCACTCAAAACGCGCTGCGCATCGCGCAGGTGAATCTGAACAAAGCCATGGGCGTGATATCCGCTCCCGAATACGATATTAAAGAAGAATTCCATCTGGAATTGACGGATATGTCTTTTGAAGCAGCCCTTGCACAGGCTTATGAAAACCGGCCGGACCTCTCTTCCATTACCCGGAAAAAAGACGCACTGGGAAAGAGTGTCGATCTCAATAAAAAAGGCTATCTGCCCGTTCTTTCCGGCAATGCCGCTTATGGTTATGCGGGAGACGACACCTCCATGGATAAATCATGGAATGTCGGCATTGCTTTGACCTTCCCTCTTTTCACCGGCCTTTCCACTAAATATGCCGTTGAAGAAGCCAGAGCCAATCTGGACATTGCCAAAGCCAATGAGGAATCGCTCAAGCAGAAAATCTATCTGGAAGTGCAATCCACCTGGCTCAACCGCAAGGAAGCTTATGAACGGATTGCAGCAGGCAAAACCATTGTGCGGCAGGCTGAGGAAACCCTTGAACTCGCCAGGGGTCGATACGCAACCGGCGTGGGCAGTTCCATCGAGATCACGGATGCCATGATCAAACTCAATAATGCCAAAATGACCTACATCACCGCTTTGTCCGACTTCAGTGTTGCACAGGCCGGTCTGGAAAAAGCCGTTGGAGCAAAAAAATGAAAAAAATTATTATCGCGGTCGTCATCCTGATTATTTTCCTCGTCGGCGTATTTTTCTTTTTCAATAAAAGAGATAAGGGGCCCCAATATATTACACAGTCAGCAGACCGTGGCGACATCCGTGCAACAGTTTCAGCTACAGGAACCGTCAATGCAGTCACTACGGTACTGGTCGGCACGCAGGTATCCGGCACGATTAAAAAGCTTCTGGTTGACTATAACTCGACCGTTAAGAAAGGGCAGTTGCTGGCTCAAATTGATCCCGCCTCATTTGATGCCCAGTTAGCCCAGGCCTCCGCCAATTTATCACTGGCCCGGGCCAATCTGGAAAAATCCAGAGTTGCCGTGCGCGATACCATTACAACTTTTGAAAGAAATAAAATTCTTTACGCAAAAAACTTTATCTCCAAAAGCGATCTGGATACTTCTGAAACCAATTATCTTTCTGCACTGGCCCAGATTAAGGCGTCCGAGGCGCAGGTGGAGCAGGCCGAGGCCGCTCTAACTCTAGCTCAGACCAATCTACGTTATACGCAAATTCTATCGCCGGTCAACGGCACGGTCATTTCGCGCAGCATTGACGTGGGACAAACCGTGGCGGCCAGCTTTCAGACGCCGACGCTTTTCAACATTGCACAGGATCTGACTAAAATGCAGATTGAGACCAGTGTCGATGAAGCGGATATCGGCAGTATTAAAACAAATCAGCCGGTGACCTTTACCGTTGACGCCTATCCCGACATCACGTTTAAAGGAAATGTTTCGGTCATCCGCAATGCGCCGACCACCATCTCAAACGTGGTGACCTACATTGTGATTGTTCAAGTAGCTAATCCCGAATTGAAACTTAAACCCGGCATGACGGCCAGCGTTTCGATTATTATCGCCGATAAAAAAGGTATCCTGCGTATTCCCAACGCCGCGTTGAGAGCAAAGATAACCGACAAGGAGCATACCGCTAAGGCGCCCAAAGGCGCCGGTGTCTGGATTCTGGAGGATAAAAAACCGAAACGTGTCCCTTTGACCCTCGGCATCAGAGATAGCCGCTTTACTGAAGTTCTGTCGGGGAATATTTCTGAAAACGCCGCGATTATTGTAGAAGTGAAAAGCAATAATCAAAAACCGACTACACAAACCGGCCCGCCTCCCGGTCCGAGGTTTTAAAGACAATGTCCCTTATCGAAACCAGTCAAATAGAAAAAAAATATGAGGTCGGCGACAGCATCGTTCACGCGCTGGACAACGTCTCACTTCAGATTTCTTCAGGAGAATTTGTCGCGGTGATGGGACCTTCCGGCTCCGGTAAATCCACCTTTATGAATGTCATTGGCTGCCTGGATGAGCCGACCGCCGGCCGGTATCTCCTCGACGGTATTGACGTCAGCGAAATGGACCGCGACGCGCTGGCAGAAATTCGCAATGAAAAAATCGGTTTTGTATTTCAGGGCTTTAATCTTCTTTCACGCACAACGGCCCTGGAAAACGTCGAAGTGCCTCTGCTCTATAGTAAAAGCATACCGAAAAACCGTAAAGACATGGCCAGAGAGGCGCTCAAACTGCTGGGGCTGGAAGACCGTCAGCATCATCATCCGAATCAGCTCTCCGGCGGGCAGCAGCAGCGTGTGGCCATCGCCCGCGCCCTGGTCAACAATGCGCCGCTGATACTGGCTGATGAACCGACCGGTAATCTGGACACCAAAACCAGCATTGAAATCATGGAGCTTTTTGTCCGGCTTAATGAAGAAAAAAAGATCACCATTGTTCTGGTCACGCACGAACCGGACATCTCGACTTTCAGTAAGCGGACCATTCGTTTCCTCGATGGAAAGATTGTCGGTGATAAGGAAAACAGGCCATGATCAATCTTCCCTCCACCGTTAAAATTTCATTGCGCGCCCTGCGCGTCAACAAGATGCGCTCAGCTTTAACCATGTTAGGCATCATCATCGGTGTTGCCGCCGTTATCACCATGCTGGCAGTGGGAAAAGGCGCCAGCAATAAAATATCCGAACAAATCGCCACAGTCGGCAGCAATCTGATTATTGTCCTCCCCGGTTCGACAACCACCGGCGGCATTCGCATGGGAAGCGGCGCTATCCAGAATCTGACCCGCGCCGACTCTGACGCCATTAAAAACGAGTGCTCCGCGGTATCAACGACCGCTCCGATTTTACACGGCGGCGCACAGATTGTTTACGGCAATCAAAACTGGGCGACGGTTGTTTACGGAACGGATGAGAGCATGGTGGTTGTGCGAGACTGGACACTGGCTGCCGGCAGAAATTTTTTTGAACAGGAAATTCGCAGCGCCGCCAAGGTCTGCATCCTGGGACAAACCGTGGTGGATAATCTCTTTGGAAATGATAATCCGATCAATAAAGCCATCCGGATCAAAAAAGTGCCCTTCACCGTAATCGGCGTTATGGAATCGAAAGGCCAGTCCATGATGGGACAGGATCAGGACGATATGATTTATGTGCCTGTATCAGCCGCTCAAAGAAATCTCTTCGGCAGAACATTTCCGGGAACCGTGCGGTCGATCATGGTCAAAGCCAAAAGCACGGAAGATTTGGAAAGAGCTGAAACGCAGATCAAGGAACTGCTAAGGCAAAGGCATCGTCTCGGTCCTAAACAGGATGATGATTTTACCGTCCGCAACCTTACGCAAATGATGCAGATGGCGGAACAAGCCTCCCGCGTCATGGCGCTCTTGCTGGCAGCCATTGCCGGCGTGTCGCTCCTGGTGGGAGGCATCGGCATTATGAATATCATGCTGGTATCCGTTACGGAAAGAACACGTGAAATCGGCATCCGCATGGCAGTGGGCGCCAAATCCTGGGATATTCGCACGCAGTTTCTCGTCGAGGCGCTGATTCTGTCCCTCATCGGCGGGCTGATCGGCGTTTTACTGGGGATCCTTGCCGCAGAATTGCTCTCTTTCCTTGCCGGATGGACCATATTAATCTCTACTTATTCCATTGTGCTGTCTTTTTGTTTTTCCGGGCTGGTCGGTATTTTTTTCGGTTTCTATCCGGCCTACAAAGCATCCCTGATGAATCCCATTGACGCTTTACGGCATGAATAAAACCGGTGGATTCACCCCCCGGATAATTATGTGGATAATTATGTTGACCTATCGATGCAATTACGATAAAAACTTTTACCCATTTTATCAGTCTCCATAATTAGTCACGCTGATAAAATTTTACTACAGCTAACAGCAAAAATTTATGATAAAGGGAGGCACAGAAAAGAACTATGAGTATGGAAATCAAAGCCCCCATGCCGGGGAAAATAGCTAGTATTACAGCCGATGTAGGCGATCAAGTTAAAGAAGATGATGAGGTTATCATCATGGATGCGATGAAAATGGAAATTCCCGTTTACGCACCGGGTGCAGGAACCATCAAGGAAATCAAAGTCAAGATAGGCGATTCCGTTAATGAAGGACAGGTGTTGGTCATTCTCGACTAGTCCGAATCTTTTTAGCCGGAAACACCAAACCCGTTGTGTTTATACCTCAGTTGTAAATCAACGGGTTTTTTTACTCAGGATGTGCTGTGATTTTGCATCAACCTTCTCCGCAAGATTACTCAAGATGACCAGGGAGAATCATCATGATGATGATAACGAAGAAGGATATCTTTACCGATCTATCAGATGATCTAAAGGACGAACTGATTGAAACCATTCTCCAAACCTCCAATTTTCGTATCGAAAGAATTGTTTCCAATGGTCATTGCTCACCAGACGGCTTTTGGTACGATCAATCTGACAATGAATGGGTTATTCTTTTAAAGGGAAGCGCTGCCCTTCGTTTTGAAAATCAATCTCAACTCATCAAGATGAATCCCGGTGATTACCTTCATATTGAGAAACATGTTAAGCATCGGGTGGAGTGGACAAATCCTGAGCAGGAGACCATCTGGCTTGCTGTCCATTATTCAATCTAAGAATCAGGAGCGAGTTTGGCTGGACAGCGAATCGAGAGAGAAATCATAAAAAAGTGTACAAGCTAAGGAGGAATAGACATGCCGGTGATTACTTGTCTTCATTGCGGTGGAAGGACGATGGACGACTGTGCATCCTGCAGGGTTAAGCCTGGCAGGGAAGGAATCTGCCGAGCCTGTGGAGGCGATGGTAAGGTAACCATTCCAGAAAACGCCGTCCCTTGCCCTCATTGCGGTGGAAGTACGAGGCACGACTGTGCGTCCTGCATGATCGACGGCGATGAAGGCATCTGTAAAGTGTGTAACGGTAAAGGTCGCCTTTTGCCCGGATAGCATTAATTGAATGGTAAAAAAACTTGTAGCGTTCTTTATTGACTTACATCTGATGCCAAGAATATTTCATTCCATGGCTGTTCGTCGTTATTCCTTGATGACTTCTCTGGCAATGACGATGCGCTGAATTTCCGATGTGCCTTCATAGATGGTTGTGGCGCGCGCGTCCCTGTATAAACGCTCGACTTTATAGTGCTTTGTATAGCCATATCCGCCATGAACCTGAAGCGCCATATAGGCGCTCGAATTGGCTGTTTCCGAGGCGAACAACTTGGCCATCGATGCTTCTTTCGTAAACTTCAACCCCCGGTCCTTGCGATCAGCCGCTGCCAGGGTCAGCCAGGAAGCGGCTTCGATCTTTGTCGCGGCATCTGCAATCATAAACCGGATAGCCTGGAACGAACTGACGGACTTTCCGAACTGACGCCTTTGTTTGGTATAGGAAATAGCTTCATCCAGGCAAGCCCGCGCAATGCCTACGGACTGGGATGCAATGCCAATTCTCCCGCTGTCCAGCGCAAGCATGGCCACCTTAAATCCTTCGCCGGGGTTTCCCAGTAGGTTTTTTGCGGGAATTTCACAGTCTTCGAAAACAAGTTCAACGGTATTGGACGCCCTTAGCCCCAGTTTTTCTTCTTTTGTTCCGATGGTAAAACCGGGTGCGCCTTTTTCTATGATAAAAGCGGACAATCCCCTTGTCCCCTTCTCCTGGCCTGTTCTGGCAATAAGATTGATGACATCGGCATACCGGCCATGCGTAATAAAAATCTTTGTTCCGTTGATGATATATTTGTCTTTTTTGAGTTCCGCCGTGGTCGTCATAGAACCGGGGTCAGAGCCGGCACCCGGTTCCGTCAGCGCAAAAGCGCCAAGTAACGATCCTTCGGCAAGGCCTGCCAGCCATTTTTCTTTTTGTTCTTTGTTTCCGAATTTAAGAAGCGGCTCGGTTGACAGGTTGGCAACCGACATGGTGACTGCGCTCGATGCACACGCGTAGGCTATCTCCTGCAGAGCCAGTGAATACGCCACCGCACCGGCGCCCGATCCCCCAAGCGCAGGCGGGACCATCATGCCGAGCAGGCCAAGCTCGCCCATTTTTTTTATGGCATCCGTTGGAAAAAGGCCTTGTTTGTCCCATTCGGCCGCCATCGGTTCCAGCTCCTTTTTGGCAAAGTCTCTCGCCATGAGTCTGATCATTTCCTGTTCGCTTGAGATTTCAAATGCCATCGCTACGCCCTTAGGGAATATACAGAACAACGAGCAGTTCTGCTTTTTCGTCGGAAGGATTGCTTAATGCGTGATGCAGGGCCGAATTAAAATGGATGCAATCACCTGGTTCCAGAAGGCTGGTGTTTTTGCCCACCACAATCGAAAGCCTTCCCTTTAATACATAGATGAATTCCTCGCCTTCGTGGTGGTATTCAACGCCTTCATGAACTGTATTGGGTTCGATGGTGACGCGATACGCGCCAAGATGCTTATCGGATCCTGATTTGGTGAGTTGCGTATAGGCGTATGATCCCGCCCGCTTTTTCTGGCTTTTCGCTCTTGATGAGACTTTTTTGTTTTCGTCACCATCCAGTGCTTCAACATCAACCTTCAGCGTCCGGCTTAACTGCAATACAAGCGCTACCGGAGGCGTGGTTTCATCTTTTTCTACTTTTTCCAGGAGGTCGGCAGGATATCCGGTTTCATGAGCCAGTTCTTTGATGCTCAATTTCTTGTCCTCACGATACGCCTTGATGCTCTGACCAAATGACTTCTTTTTATCTTTTGCTTTTGCCATAATTATTTTCCCGAAAATTGATGTTCTCCTGATTTCGACATGCGGTGACGATTACATCCAGCTGATGAATGATACATGATCATTTTGAGAGGTCAAGACAAATGATTGACAAGATTGCCCTTGACCGGGATGGATACGCTGGATATCCTCCGGACGCCAATACGCGCTATGTCAATTGTCTGGCAACTACCTCGCTTAATATTTTTTGCGCTTGGGCGAGTTTTTTGTATTTGGACTTGATCTTGACCAGATTGCCGGACAGAATCGCTTTGAGGAGATCGCCTTCGATCTCGGCCACGTCGATCCGACGATAATAGTCCATCGTTTCCTTCAAATGCGCCAGAACGATCTTTCCGGTCAGGAGTGGATGGTTGTTGGTGATGTTGGCGTCTTGGAATCTTGTCCCATGCTCAAGCTCTACTTCCAATCCCATGCGGAAATCGTCCAGAGGAATTTTCATCTTTCCAATATTAACAATCTTGAGAATTTTAGCGGCTTCCTTGACCGACACAACGGCCGTTTTCCGTTTGGACCAATCGGCTAGCCCGACCTCTTTACATACGCGCGCTACTTCCTTCGTTGTCACATATTCCGGCAATATCATGTTCTGCTCCTTTATGATCATTTGAATCAGGTTAAATGGTTTGTATGGGTACGGCATTCCGCGAATACATGATGCTTAATAGCATAAATATTCGGCAAATAAAACAATGTTTGTGCAGGAAACAGCCTTGCCACTCGCAAGGATGCCCTAGATGGAATAATTTATTTGACAATATCGCCGAGTAATACTATCCATCCCGACATTAAACATGAATAATCCATGTGAAGGAGTGACTATATGAACAAAAGATTAGAAAATAAAGTGGCGGTGATTACCGGTGGAACCAGCGGCATCGGTGAAGCGACAGCCGAAGTATTCGCCGCCCACGGCGCGAAAGTGATTATCGCCGGAAGATCGGAGCAAAAAGGCGCGGAGATCGCCAGGCGACTGGGTGAGAATGTCGTCTATCAGCGCACGGATGTGATGGTCGAATCGGACATTAAAGCGTTAATCGATCTGGCTGTTTCCCGTTTTGGCAAACTGGACTGCTTGTTTAACAACGCGGGCGGGCCGGATCGCGGCACATTGGAAACGGTGACGCCGGAAGATTTTAGCTACAGCATGAACCTGCTTCTGGGCGCAGTCGTCTTTGGCATGAAGCACGCCGCTCCCGTCATGAAGGCGCAGGGCGCAGGCTGTATCATCAATAACTCCAGTGTAGCAGCCATCCGCATGAATCAGGGCGGCTACCTTTATACGGCAGCCAAAGCCGCAGTCACTCACATTACCCGTTCAGCCGGAACGCAGCTTGGCCCGCATG
Source organism: uncultured Smithella sp. (assembly GCA_964351355.1). Lineage (GTDB taxonomy): Bacteria > Desulfobacterota > Syntrophia > Syntrophales > Smithellaceae > UBA8904. The sequence goes on along the minus strand of CAYGNV010000015.1, from coordinate 6,815 downwards.
GGATCCGTGTCAACAGCATTTCGCCCGGCGCGATAGCCACGCCGATCTTCTGGGGCGGCTCGCAGGTTGCCAACACGCTGTCCGACGAAAAGAACGCACAGAAAATGGAAAAGCTGAAAAACAGCCTGGCCAAGGCCACGCCACTGCCCAGAGCGGGTTTAGATAAAGACATCGCCTACGGTGCGCTTTTCCTGGCATCCGATGAAGGCAGCTTTGTCAATTGCCATGATCTGGTGGTGGATGGGGGAAGGACGTCGCTGTTCCGCGAAGGGGCATAAAGAAACTGCTCATTATCGTAGGGAACGGTCTTGCCACCCGAATGGGTGGCAAGACCGTTCCCTACATTGTTTTTCCTTACATCTTGCGCAACTCTTTCTTTAGGATTTTCCCCACCAGCGTTTTGGGCATCGCAGCCAGGATAACCACCTCTTTAGGGATGAAGAATTTCTTCAGTTTTGTTTTACAGTATTCCATTATGTCTTCGGGCGCTGCCGAAAACCCCGGTTTAAGGGTGACAAAGGCCTTAATGTCTTCCCCGTAAACCTTGTCTTTGATGCCGATGACGGACGCCTCGGCCACAGCGGGATGGGCGTAGAGGATTTCTTCAATAACACGCGGCGAGATGTTCTCGCCGCCCTTGATGATGATGTCTTTCTTGCGATCGGTAATGTAGAAATATCCGTCCGCATCCACGTAGCCGATATCGCCGGTATGCAGCCAGCCGTCGCGGATCGCTTCCGCCGTGGCCTCGGGCATGTTCCAGTAACCCTTCATGACCATCGGGCCGCGCAAAACGAGTTCCCCTTCCTGACCCTGAGGCGCCTCTTTGTCATCGTTATCGAATATCCTCATCTCCATACCCTTCATGGCTCTGCCGATGGAACCGGGTTTGATGATGGCTTGACCGACATTGGTCGCGTTGCTCGCCCCCGCTTCGGTCAAACCCCAGCCTTCAGCGATTTCCATTCCGAATTTATCTTTAAACTGCTTCCAGGTATCCAGCGACAGCGGCGCCGAGCCGCATACCCAGTATTTGACGGAGCTGATGTTGTATTTTGCGTAATCCGGAAACATGAGCATATAGACCAACATGGTGGGAACGGTGGGCACGGACTGGACTTTATACTTATCTATATTGGCAAAGAGGTGTTCCAGATTAAACTGCCGCATGATGATAACCTTGCCGTGCAATCTTAGAAACGAACCATTCATCATGGCAACGCCAAAGGAATGGCAAAGCGGCAAAACGGCCAGCGAAATCAGATCCAGTGGGAGATTGGTTGATTCCTGCTGCATTCGCGCGGAGTAAGCCAGCCCTGCATGGGTCAACATCACCCCTTTGGGCGTGCCGGTCGTGCCCGAGGTATAAATCATTGTGGCAACGTCATCGTCGGCGGTTTCGGCAATCCCCAGGTCATCCGAACTGCCGTCAACAAGCTTCTGAAAGTTATAGGTCTCTTCCTGCTCTTTGTCAGAAACCATGATAATATTCTGTACAGCGGCGGATTTTGATTGCGCAATCTTGACCTTATCAAGGTACTCCGGTGAAGTAATAACCGTATGGACGCCGCTATCACGGTAGATGTAATTGATTTCTTCCTGACCAACCAGATAATTGACCGGAACAGCGATCGCGCCAATCTTCCAGATCGCCTGAAACGCCTGCAGCACTTCCGGACAGTTCGGCATCTGCATAATGACCCGGTCGCCTTTGGAAACGCCCAGTTTCTTGAGCGCATGGCCAAATTTTCTGGCGGCGCGGTCCATCTGTACATTGGTGATTTCCTGCCCCTCAAAAATGTTACTGACGTGCTCACCCACAGCTAAATTCTTTAAAGCCAATTCCGCAACGTTCATTCTGAAGCCTCCTAAATTATTCTAAATAAAAAAATAGTTTAAAAGATAATTGATCCTGTTAAGCCATGAAAGACTAACACCGCCTGCCTTTGGAATGATCCATCAATAACGTCAATTGGTGTCAAGCGCAACTGATATTTGCGATGATGAGAGCTTCTTTGTAAAGAAAAGAGTCCAAAAAAAGCCGCCTCATTGGGAAATGAGGCGGCTTTTTTCATGAAATGATAACAAATATAAACTTATTTAACTGCGTCCTTTAAACCCTTGCCGGCTTTAAATACTGGAACTTTCTTGGCGGCGATTTTGATGGCCTCACCTGTCTGGGGGTTTCTGCCTTTGCGGGCTTTTCTCTTGCTTACGGAGAAGGTGCCGAATCCCACCAGCGTTACTCTGTCTCCTTTTTTGAGTGCTTTCTGGATTGCCGCCAATGTAGCACTGACAGCCGCATCAGCCTCTTTCTTGGTGCATGTTGCCTTTGCCACTTCTTCGATTAACTCTGCTCTGTTCATTGGACACCCCTTTAAAAATTTTATTTTGGAAAACACTTATTTAGAAGTATCTCTTATTTTAAAAAAAATCCATCTTTTTATCATCAATTAGCGCAACTTTTGTTTAGATGCCTGCTTTTTATACTGCTTCGCGCCAAATATCAAATCCTGCTTTTTAATAAATACTTCCGTATCCGGTGGCACGGAATGCGTGAGCCAGACGTTTCCGCCAATAACCGACCGGGCTCCGACAACTGTATCCCCCCCCAGAATGGTGGCATTGGCGTAAATAATCGCATCATCCTCAATCGATGGATGGCGTTTCTTGGATCTCAACCGTTTGCACTCTGCCTTGGACAAAGACAGAGCCCCCAGTGTAACCCCCTGATAGATACGCACACGATTACCAATCGTGCATGTTTCTCCAATAACAACGCCTGTCCCGTGATCAATAAAAAAACTCTCGCCGATATGCGCTCCCGGATGAATATCAATGCCGGTAAGGCTGTGAGCATGTTCCGTCATAATCCGCGGCATGAGCGGAATATGTTGATGATAGAGTTCATGCGCGATCCGGTAAACCATGATCGCCCAGATACCCGGATAGCTGAAGATGATTTCATCATAGCCTTTGGCCGCCGGATCGCCATCGAAGGCGGCGCGGATATCCTTAGCCAGCATTATGCGCAATTGAGGCAGTTCCCGAAGGAATTCCACAGCAAGCCTTTGTCCCAATGGCTCGCAATGCACGCAAGGTTGGTTCTGGCGGATACAGTCATGCCGGATAGCCACAATAACCTGTTCGGAAAGGATTTCGTAAAGAGCAGTCACCTGTTGGCCAAGATAATATTCAAGGTTAGTTGAATCCAGACGGGTGCGGATAAAATATCCGGGATATAAAATCAACGCCAGACGGCGCAGAATATCGATTATCGCTTCCCGATGCGGAATCGGTTCGGCGCTGACGTGATCAAAACAACCTTCCATGCTGCATGAGGCGACAAGCTCATTCACAATAGACGGCACTTCGTCGCGATAATTTTTCGCCAATTTGATTTCACTTTTACATTTATTCCCATTTTTTTCAGAACGCTTCATTTAATGATTGCCCCTAAATATTCCAGTGGTACAAGCCTGCTGCTTTGTATTCCAAAATGGCGACATTCCCCGCAGCCGCTCGATAATCGCCGGCATTTTTTCAATAACAAAATCAACTTCATCTTCCGTATTATTCACGCTCAGACTGAAACGAATCGAACCGTGCGCCATCGTAAAAGGAACTCCCATCGCGCGCAGGACGTGCGACGGCTGTAAAGACCCGGAGGTGCAAGCCGAACCGGATGAGGCACAAATGCCCAGCTCATTCATTAGAAGCAGTATCGCTTCGCCTTCCACATATTCAAAGCTGATATTCGTGGTATTGGGCAGACGATTTCCGATATCACCGTTAACACGGCTTTGCGGAATCCTCTTTAAAAGTTCGAGCTCCAGTTTATCCCGCAGACGCTTGACATCCGTATTTTTCTTCTCCATATTTTTTGCCGCCAGTTCACAGGCCTTGCCCAATCCTATAATGCTGGGGGTATTTTCCGTGCCGCCGCGCCGCTCTTTTTCCTGATGTCCGCCGATCAGAAAAGGCGAAAACTTGGCGCCGCGCCGGATATACAGAACACCGATACCCTTGGGCGCATGCAGCTTGTGACCGGAAATAGACAGCATATCAATGACATTATTTTTCATGTTGATGGGAATCTTTCCGGTCGTTTGAACTGCATCGGTGTGAAAGAGGATGCCTTTTTCGTGCGCCATCCTTGCTGCTTCTTCCACCGGGAAAATAACACCGGTTTCATTGTTCCCCCACATCAGGCTGACAATCGCCGTATCAGGCGTCAAATTTTTTTCCAGATTTTCCAGATCCAGAATGCCGTTTTTGTCCACGGGCAACTCGGTGATTTTATACCCCTGCGTCCTCAAATGCGAGCAAAGGGTGCGAACAGCCGGATGCTCGACACGGCTGATTACGATATGTTTTTTGTCAGGTCTCGTAATTAAAGCTGAGCGAATCGCGGAGTTATCGCTTTCGGTTCCACAACTGGTGAAAACAATTTCTTCCGGGAACGCACCCAGAAGCGCCGCCACCTGTTCGCGCGCCTGACGGATTTTCTGGCCGACCTGACCGCCGAATGTATGCATACTGGAAGGATTGCCATAAAGATCGCGGAAATAAGGCATCATGATGTCCAGTACTTCCTCGGCCACCTGCGTTGTGGCATTATTATCGAGATAAATCGTTTTCATTTGGCTGCCTCCTCAACGGTTATGTCCGGCGAAACAAGTTCCTTGAGCCTGTGTTCCACAAAATTCTTCAGGGTAATACCCGAAGCATTGCAGGTCGCACACGCGCCGCGCGTCGCCACAATCACACGATTGCCGATAATATCGATAATCTCTATGTCACCGCCGTCTTGTTTCAGCGATGGCCGGATTTCCCGCTCGATGGTTTCTTCAATCAGCCGGATTTTCTGAATATTCGTGAGTTTTGGCGTGGTAACCGTTTTCGTTTCCGCCTTCACGCGTTCGATGATTTGGGCAATAGCATCATGACATCCTCCGCAGCCTCCGCCGGCTTTGGTATAATTGGTCACATCTTCCACGGTGGACAGATTATTTTCACGAATAGCCCGCTCGATTTCTTTATCCGTAACGCCAAAGCATTCACAAATAATCTTTGCGCCCGCCTCCAGGGCAGGAGCGCCTCTATAATTTTCTACCGCTTTTTCCAGCGCCTGCTTGCCCATCACCGAACAGTGCATTTTTTCATCGGGCAAACCACCCAGGTACTGGGCAATATCCTGATTGCTGACTTGAAGCGCTTCGTCAACGGTCATCCCCTTGATGATTTCGGTCAGCGCCGAAGACGACGCAATGGCACTTGCGCAACCAAACGTCTTGAATTTGGCGTCTTTGATGCGCTTGTTTTCATCGAGCTTGAATGTTAGCTTCAACGCGTCACCGCAAGCCAAGGAGCCAACCTCCGCGATACCATCCGGGTTTTCGATTTCGCCCACATTATGCGGATTAAGAAAATGCTCTTTGACCTTATCCGTGTATTCCCACATAAACACTCCTTAAATCTGATTGTAATCAGGCTATTTGTTATTACTCTTCTATTGCAACTTTCAAATACAATTAAAATTAATCCTTTTCAATTGCAAGTATTTTTATGGCATTTTGTAACCAAACGATTTAGCGTGAATTGAATTTAGGTCGCGATTACAAGCTGTCAATGCGTCCACTTCAATTTCCATCATTCATTTCAGTGAAATTTTTGCCTTGACTTTGGGAAATACCGGCCTTACAAATACGGGTAAGATCATATAATAAGAAATAATGAGGGGAAAAAACATGAAGCGTAAAACATTTATGATCCTTTCGGTAATTTTTGGAATGATGTTGTTTTCCCCTCCATTCCATCCAACGTCTTTCGCCTCTGAAAAAATGGTTGATTTTATTCTCAAAGCCTATCCTGGCGGACCGGCCACATTCATTCCCGACGATTTTTTAAAATCGGGCAGTGATGATGATCATGGCTATGCTCATGAAGGTTATTTAGACGGTTTTAAGATAATCTGTCGAACAAAAAGCGGCAAAATAAAGTCAATACATGCACAAAAGCAATTTAATACCGGTGATTTGAGTGCTGAACATACCTACTTCAACATTTTGGGGGGTGTGTTAAACAAGCTGCTGAAAAGATATAATGGCAAGGTGACCAATGAAAAGGGGCGGGGCGAAAGCACCGATAAAGTGCCTTATGATGATGGCGACTATTGTTATTACACGGCTTTGAAAGGAGAAGGAAAGACCATTCATTCCAAAGATTTTAAGCTGGGTTTCTGGTATGATCTCGGCATCCGGAAACACTGCGATAACGTTGGTTATAACAGCTCCAATCCAGGGAAGGTCATCATAGAATTTCGTCCAAGCAATTAATGACCTATTGCATCTTGACAGTGATAATTAATTTGAGTATGTTTTTGTAAACATTTTTCTGATATCATTTCCGTGACTACCAAACCTAAACCAAAACCACCGGAAAATTTAAAAGGAAAATATGAGTCTGGGAAGGCGGACATCTCATGGTCGCCAAATAAGGAAACGGATATTTCCCATTATATGGTTTATGAAAAGATTTTTTTCGGTGTGAAAATAATCGGTCAAGTAAAATCTGCCGATTATTCAGACAGTTCTATCGCTAAAGGGAAAAATAAAAGCTATGTTGTTTCAGCAGTTGACAACGATGGTTTGGAAAGTGAAATAAGCGCGGAAATTACTGTTTTGGCAAAGTGATTTAGTATCTGAGCAAGTAATACGGAAATCCTCCGAATAGCAAGAAAAAACCCGCTATTTCTAACGGGTTTTGTACTTCTTTGGACTTTGTTATATTCTGTCTGGCGGCGGGAATTTAAC
>CAYGNV010000014.1:16819-22505 GCA_964351355.1 uncultured Smithella sp. | reverse complement strand
ATTTAACATAGCCGCATTTTTTGCAGATATTGCCTGCTTTTGTGCGCGCTCCAAATATTTTGGCCAACGTCCATGGTTCTCTGACTTTACCGTATTTAGTCCTGACGTTGCATTCGCAATAAGTTTGCTTTGTTGCCATTTATTTTTACCTCCTGTTTGTTAATAATTTTTTTCACTGTAACCTACCTCAAAAGCAATGGTGTCGTTTCGTCTTAGCCAGTTGCCATATTTTGCACGATCTGGAATCCTGCCACCAAGACTTTTTAAGTCATGATCTGGGATGCCGAGCTCATTGAGCCATTGCTGATATTCTTTTTTTGTCCAATTTTTTTTGTCATTACAATTTCCTTTCTACTTTACCTCTACTGCTTTTGCATCGCAGTAACACCGCGGAAGTTCGCATGCCTTGCCGTATATTTTATATCGTTTCCATGTGTCCATATCGGTAACGATACCTTTATATCCCGGGCCGCGCGTTACTTTTTGCAAGTCCGATTCTGATACGTTCAATTTGATTCTTACCCCGTTCAGCACTGGTGTTAGTAACATTTTTGACTCCTTCAAAAAAATTCATTTTTCCCAGTCGTCATTCAGTTTATAAAACTCCCGGCTACCCTGGACCTTTCTCGCCTGGCAAAAGTCCGCCTGGCGCATTATATCTTTCTTTAAGTTCTGCGTGAACTTCCGGGAAAACAAATTTGAGCTTTTCAATGTTGTCCGAGTCTGCCTGGCGCATAGCTGCCATGATAAGTGCGTAAAAATAATACCCCTTAGCTGTGATTTCCTGGCTCTGAATATAATCATAGTAACTCATTTTCTATGTCCTCCTCTTTGTCTCTTGGCTCGTAACCAAAGTAATTTTCAGCTTCGTCCATTGTGATAGAAAACAGTTTTTTTCTTCCTCTGAGCGACAGTCTATCACTGTATATTTCTTTATTATCCATGTTTTCTGGCATCCATCGATTCTTTCTGAAATATGCATCAACTGTCGCTTTCATAATCTGCCTCCTGTTTTGCCTGTTGTTCTCCAATATATTGCTCGATTGCCTGGGCTTCGTCAATCTGTTTTTGCTTTTGGTGTGGCGGTGCATCTTCCAGCAAACCACAAATGCTGTAACCTCGCTTTTTGCCGCCGACTATTTGTTTGCAGCGTCCTTTTCGACTTGGTAAAAACCTGTGCGCATAATTTATATCGCTCATTGTTCCTCCTACAAACAAGTGCGTTCCTTTCTTTGAACGCTTCCTTTTTACAAAAAAAATCCCCGAACGGAGCTGGGATTCCGTCCGGGGATTTCGGCATTGCCGGGCTGGTTAGTACTGCTGTTTTTTGTTATTTAATAACATCCAGTATCCGGTAGGTGACGTTGCCTTTGTATTCACCTTCTTCGACGATGGCATTGAGTTTCTGGCCTTTCTTGTAGCCTTTCAGCTTTGCGGCCTGTTCCGCGAAAGCCATCACTACCACGCTGCGGTCGTACGTTACACCGTTGAGGGTGCGTTTTTCGGTGACGATCACTCTGGCATAGTCGTTGCCGTTTTTATCCTTTTTGAAAGTAATCTGGTCGATTTCTTTCGTAATCTGGATGTCTTTCGCGGTAGCGAAAGTCGCGCAACAGAAAATAATTGCCAGCGTCAACACCAACATTGCTACGTAATTTTTTTTCATAGCTCTTCTTCTCCTTGTTTGAATTTGATTGACCTTTGTTTTTTATTTTTCCTTTCGGATAAAATAAGTTTATTATATTTTAACAGAATCAAATTAATTTTTCTGTTAAACCTTATTGTACTGATTTCCACGGCGGTGTCTGTGATATTTTCGTCAAGCGCCCGTAGGTAATCAGTGTATGCGATTACGATTTCTTCTGCCATTGGTTTCTGCCATTCTGACAGATCAGCCGGAAATGCCAACCTTCCAAAGACTAATAAAAAGATCAATAGGAAAATTACTGATATGATGTCGGCTGGGGTGATTTTGATTTTCTTTCTGTGAAGCGGTATTCTTGCCATGATAAATTCCTCCTATTAAAATGTTTGATGAGCGAGGCCGATAATCCCTATTAACTTGAGCTGATTATCGGTAGCTCCGAACTTGTCGGAACGTTTTTACCTCGCTATTTATGATGAACGAGGCCGGCAATCCCGAACTTGTCGGAATTGCCGGTAGCTCCGAACTTGTCGGAGCGTTTTTACCTCGACTTCGCATGGCTCAAGGGGACGAAGATTTTTTCTTGTCCCCTTTTGCCAGTTGTGGTTTCCCTTAAAAGGGAACATTGTCTTCGTGAATTTCTGTCTGCGGTGCGTCCACGGCTTCGTCTGATAGATCTTTGCCTTTAACTGAATCGAGCATTCGCAGTTTCGCGCCGATGATTTCGGTTGTATAGCGTTCAATGTTCTCTTTATCGGTGTATTTGCGGGTCTTTATTTTACCTTCCACAAATACCAGTCTGCCGGTTTTCAGATAGTCATTTGCGACTTCTGCCAGGCGGGAGAAAAGAACAACTCTGTGCCATTCGGTTTTCTTAACCTTTTCCCCTGCTTTGTCACGATAACTTTCGTCTGTCGCGATGCGCAGATTGGCAACCATTCCGCCGTCCTGCATTATTTTTACTTGCGGGTCAGCGCCCAAGCGTCCGATTAACTCTACTTTTTGATGCATTTCGTACTCTCCTTTCAATTTAATTAAAAAGCAAACAGAAAAAAATAAATTATTTTTTGAACGGAAAAAGTAATTAAGAGAATATTTCCGCTTTTCGTTTACCCGGCTGGGCGGAATGGCCAGTACCTCCAGGGCGGCAGTTATCATGACCGGCCTGTTGTGAGGGCTGCTTTGCACTCGGCGTTGATTAGAACATATTAACCTACTCTTTCGTTATAGGGTTCATCTTACGCAAGGAATGAGTTTTGTAATTTCATTTTCTCTATTACTGCACTTATTCTCTCACGGAGAAACGATGATTAAATTCATATCATAACAGAAAAAAATTGATTTTTCCCTGTCGTGATTTAGTTTATGTTATCCCCTCCCCGGGGGTTGCGGGGGCAGAGCCTCTGCGGTGAGGGGGAGAAGCAAAGACAACGCAGTTGGCTTGCTTCGGGGGGAGAATTCCTCTCCCCCCGATTCAAGGTGGTTAAGGAGGTATAACATGAAGACAAAAATACGAACATAAAAAAGCAGAATAAAAATAAAAAGACTAATAAAAGATTTTGGAGCGAACATAAAAAAAGCGGGGGGGTAGGCGTTTCGCCTACCCCCTTGTTTTATTTATAAAGCAAGCGGCGCCTGCTTCGGTGCGGCTTGTTTTTTCATTTTGTGCCAGGCTGACCAGATAACTTTCCGGTCATACTCGGTCAATGGCTGCTTGGTGTCGTGCAGCCATTCGGCAACCTTCCGCAAATCCGCTTTTTCAGCGATGCGACATAGAGCCTTTTTCGCAATCGGTGACAGCTTGGGACTTAGCCGAGCTTTAGCTCGGTGATAGTTGTCCCAAATGACGGTCATCTGGATGTTTGAAAATTGCTTTGCAATTTTCTTATCGGCAAACAGTGATTTACCGATAATCTTCAAATCCGCAAGATTGGCTCTGTTAATCTTGCGGATGAGGCTTTTGAACGCCGGGGGCTGTGCTGCTTCCCAAGCGGTTTCGTTTTTGTCCGGGTCGTAAAGCTCATCACGGTCATCGTCGAGCTTGTGCCAGGCATCGGCACTGACTTCAATGATGTCTGCCGGATGATCTTCGGACGCTTCATACTCATCTTCTTCTTCGATGAGCGTGGTGGTGATGATGCGAGGCTCGCCTTCGTCGGTGCAAAGCACGAGCTGGCTGGCGATATCCTGAAACCAGCGATAGCCTGACTGAAACTTATCGGGAGTCTTCAGCCATTTCTCGAACTGGACAGCCATTTTAGCTGTGGTATCCAGTATCTCGAAAGCCATGAGAAGCGTTTCCGCTTCTTCGGCTGTGCAGCCGAGGCGGTGCTTAATCCCACCGGCAAACTTGAACCACGGGCGACGGCTTCTGTCCTCGTGAGGCACTACGGCATCGCCTTGGGCAGTCATGCCCGATTCGTAAAAGATGATCTTCTCCAGATTGGAGAGTCCTTCCGCGCCTTCCATGTGGCGCACTCCGTTGACGGTGTACTTTCTTGGGCGAACTCCTTCGCCCAAGTGCGCTGTGACAGCGAAGATTCCTTCGAGCCCCAGCTCGGTCTGGTCAGGGTTCATAATGCGATAATGCTGTTTCATGGTAAATTCCTCCTCGGTTTATAATTTAGTTATTTACTGGCAAATGCACCGGACGGCCGGCATTTCTACAAATTTCGGGGTCGCAACCATACGGAGCGTGCTGCCCTTCGCACGCTGTACACATTAGCGCCCCGAAAGTTGTTTCATTCATCCATTCAATCGCCGCAACTATTACATCTCCATGGCAATCTAAAGGCTTACAGCAACAAACCAATCGGACTGGCTTTACACGGGAGAGCTCGAGAATCCGAAACAATTCCTTCCGGACTTTGCTCTCCGAAGTCTGCATTTCTTTCCATAAATATTTCTTGAATTTTTCAATAACCCGCTTACGCTCGGCTGGGTCTCCTTTTCCCAAAACTGTAAATTTCTGCATTGGGAACGGATTACCGAGAATGTTCGGTCTCATTATATTCACATAATGAAATCGGTCAGGCTCTTGCGTCCATCTAACGTTCACTGCATCAATCATCTTTAAATTTTGCATTTTTCAATCTCCTTTCAAGAGGGTGCAGGGAGCTTAGCTCCCTGCTATTTTTAAAAATTAAAAAACATAAATTAATACAACAACAACAAACAACAGAAACCAATACGGAATAAGCTTTAAATTAAACATGTTCGGAATCTCCTTTCTAATTAGTATTTTCTCTCTCTCTCTTTGGAACATAGTTCCGAGAGAGAGAGAAGATACCTTAACGTATTACTGCTTGACGAAATGGCGCTTGCGCCATTAACGGCAAGGCGGATTGTCGCTAATTCTCTTCAAGTCTGCGCCTTGTGCAGACATAGATTATTTTCATTCCAGAACTCTCTGTGCTATTTTTAAGTTGCCCGCTTTACCTTATAAACAGTAGGCGATCAGCAAAAAAATTCACCTTAAAAATATAGAGATAATTTATTTGCCGTAAGTCAACTTCATGCTTGGAATGACGGCATAGTTTTAGCGTTTCCGAACGCTGAATACTATGCCGGAATGAGATGATTCGGGCTGACTAATTCCTTACTTCCTTTATGCAGCATAAGCCGTGCGAAAAGCTTCTTTTCGGGAGCATGGCTAAAGAATTTTTCCCTAATGTTTTCTAATAATAAATTCTTTTGCTGTGCGACTGCAACACGGCTTTATGCTTTTATCAGCCCGAATCCGAGCTCTGGGCAACTTAAAAATAGCATAACTACTCATTACGGCAATTACATAGAACGATAATCAATGAACAGGATAAATTTAATCCGGGAAAGAAAGGTGAAGAATGTAAATCAGATCGCATAGATGTGAGGGCATAGGGCGTGGTGGGTCAGCACAATGCGCGTAGGGCAGGGGTAAGCACTGCTTCACGATCAACGCGCTCTGCGCCACGCGGCGTGGCACTATGAGCAGAGAGCCACATTCGTAGCACAGCGAGCGAGGTGCATGAGGCGCGAAGTGCCGAGTGCGGTGAGCGAGTG
>CAYGNV010000014.1:0-16719 GCA_964351355.1 uncultured Smithella sp. | reverse complement strand
AGCCGGCAGCTTGGCACCGAGAGCGTAGCTCGAGATGTCATGCTGCCTACAGCATAGTGCGCAGTATGTTGTTCGGCAATCAGCAAGGCACGATGCTATATGCCGCGAGCTGAACAGCGAGCCCGGCATAGAGCATGGTGCCGATCAGCTTGGCACAGAGCAGTGAGGGCGCGACTCTTGCTCGCTCGGCGCAACGTGCCGAGCGATATGCAAGAGGCGTGACCGAGCGGGGCTCATGGAGCTGGGCAGCATAGCACGCTGAACATGACAACAACGCACAGAGCAGCGAGGTTGCGAGGCGCGAAGTGCCGAGCAGCCGAGCGGGGTTGGCGCCAGGATGATGTGCAGCAAGAAGAATTAAGTCATGAAACACGGACGATCAGTAACCCGGGGCGGGTTAATTATCCCAGTTCTATTATTAATAGTAGACACCATACTCTCAAAGCGCGCAATTTTTTACCAAAAAGCCTGTTTTTTGGTCTAAATACCCGATATTATTGTCCTTTTTATTAAATAATTGATTTTATTACTATTTTCCACAGAGAGACCTCTTATATAGGAAAGATATAATATTTTTCCTATTAGTTCTATCTTCCGGCGATCTAACCCATATACTGTGGTATTATATTTATATTATGTTCATTATAATTATAATTTATGTTCTATGTTATTGATATGATATATTTTATAGTCATTATAATAATAATCAAAGATAAAAATATATTTTTACTATTTATATCTTTCTATATATATCATTCGTTTTTACTATAATGAATATAAAGATGCCCTAAGTGCATGTTTTTGAAAAGGAATCTCATTATAATCATTTCGCGATCTCTTTCCAAGTAATTATAATGAAGTGACCGATTCCAATGTAACGTAGCATTATTATTGAATTCGTTCATTATAGTAATATTTTCCCGGTCACAAAAAGTATCCAGGCCATTTTGACCTGGTTACTTTTTACCCAGTTCATTTTGACCTAGTAAGTGGGTCATTTTGACCCAGCTCCCGGCCCCCTGAGCCACGCGCCCGACAATGACGGGCGATAGAACGAATAGAACGAATAGAACGAATAGCGTTTGTTCTATTGAGCCTAAAAACCATATAAAACCATGTAAACCCAGTATGGCGAAAGAAAAGATAGAACGAATAGAACGAATAGAACGAACTCTGTTTGTTCTATGTTTCCTATTGGGCAACCTACCAGTGGTTATGCGCAAAATAACTTGACAGTTTAAACTGGGTATGTTATTTGGCATAAAAACTGGGAGGTTGTTTTTATGATAACAGAGGTGGTGATGCGGAGAGAGTTATTCGGGATGGAGATATCACAGAAAAGCAAGAGCGAGTTTTTTAGCGCAACAGATCTGGTACGTGCCGGCAACCGGTGGCGGGCAGCCCAGAACAAAGATCCTTTCCGGCTGGATATATGGTTGTCGTCAAAGGGAACCAAAGAATTTATCAGCGAGCTTGAAAAGCAGTTTGGTGTTGTCAAAATAAATGCCCGCGGGAAAAACCAGCATACATGGGTACATCCGTTTTTGTTTATAGATATTGCCCTGGCTATAAGTCCTACGTTAAAAATTCAGGTATATTCATGGCTGGTGGACGCTTTGTTGAAATACCGGAATGATTCCGGCGACAGTTATAAAAAAATGTCCGGAGCGATTTTTTCCGCGCTCAGTAATAAGCGCATGATGATTCCGGTGATGCAACGGATTGCCGCGCGCATCCGGCTGGAGTGTGATGTGACTGATTGGCAGAGCGCTACCGAAGATCAGTTGATGCTTCGTGATAAAATGCACGACAATATTGCCCTGCTTACCGATGTACTGCGGGACATTGATGTCGCTGTGGATGTTGGTATCGAAAAAACAAAGAAGTGGCACGCTGAGCGTTGCCGGAATAAGGAACTCCGGCTTGAGCTAAGCTCGAAAGCCGGAGAACCCCAAGGAGAAGCGCAGAGTCAAAAGTTGGCTCCGGGCGAAGAGAATTATTAAATACTTGACATACCATAGAATGTCAAGCTATTTTGTTTATGGTAATATACTTTTCCACAGGAGGAGGATATGGGTGAACCGCTCACAGTTGATCAACTTGATCTCTTAAGAAGGGAACGTCTCGCGCTGTCCAAGCTTACACAGAAGCAAAAACTTTTCTGCGAGGCTTACTGCCGGACGTTTGATAAGGTGGCTGCGATGAAAGCCGGTGGTTACTGGCTGCCGAAGTTTAATGGAGGTAAACAGGATAAACTCATCGAAAAAAATTTCCAGAAGATTATGCAGTCCGAGTCGGTGAGTGAGTATATAATGTTGTTGAAGCAGTCTGCCGCTTCACGGCTTGACCTGTCGCTCGATGCCATGCTCGAAGAGTATAAGGCAATCGCTTTCGCGAACATGGATGATTATGTTTCGTGGGATGCTGATGGCGTGACCATTGAACCGTCTGCCGACTTGACGCGCGCGCAAAAAGCCGGAATTCTGGAAATCATCGAAACGACAACCAAGCACGGAACGACAGTGCGGATCAAGCTGCATAACAAGCAGGCCGCTCTTGATAAATTGTTCGGCATATTAAAGGAGCTCGAAGAAAAAGAAGCTGAACCGGAAGGTCCGGCGAAAATATCACAGACTCAGATTAATTTTATTCTACAGGATCCGGTGAAACGCCGGGCGATTGAACATCTTGCCGAAGGATTGTTTGACCGGCGCATTAGATTGGTGGGCACGGATAAGGACAGGTTGGAGTTCGATAAAAATCTCGAAAAAATAATGCTGAAAATTGGAGGCCCGGCAAATGAAGGGAACAGAGGAAGTGATCCAGGCTGCGCTGGCAAAGCGCGAGGAGCGGAAATTGCAGAAACAAAAAGAATTGGCCACGACGCGCCAGATCTTGGAGGAGGACATAGCTCCGCCGATGTCAAAACAGGAGGCAAACCGGCGCCAAAAGCAGTGCGAGTACCGGGGGATGCCTGCGGTGATCCCGCCGATGAGGACACACCTGGTGGACCAAGATATGATATCGATGGGCTATGACCGGTTTTTATCCGGACTGCCCGCCGATACATGGAAATTATTGCCTCACACCTTTGCGTCTGTCATGTCGGACGGACTGTGGAAGCCATATGACTATCTGGTGATGATCAGCCATATTCTCGCCTCGGTGATAGCCCGCGGGAATGGGCGAGTTCTTATCAGCCTGCCGCCTCGTCACGGCAAATCGTGGTTCATATCTATGTGGCTGCCGGTATGGTTCCTGTCGATGTGGCCTGATCGTCGAGTATTATTAAGCACTTACGAAGCAAACTTCGCTGCTACCTGGGGCAGGAGAGCCAGAAATATCGTGAAAGATAAGGGTGATCGCGTCGGGCTGTATCTCGCGGAAGATGCGACAGCTTCGAATAACTGGGCGACCACGCAGGAGGGCGGCATGGTGACGGCCGGCGTCGGCGGCCCGATCACAGGAAAAGGCGCGCACCTCGGAATTATCGACGATCCGCACAAAAATTGGCAGGAAGCCAACTCCCAAACGACAATCAAGATGATTCAGGAATGGTTCGACTCGACATTTTACACCCGGCTCGAGCCGGATGGGACTATCGTCGCCATGCATACACGGTGGACGGAAAATGATCTCATCGGATACCTGATGAGGGAAAAAGTCCAGGATGGCTGGATTCATATAAGGATTCCCGCGATAGCCGAGGATTGGGACGGCGAGGCAGACATTCTCGGCCGTCAGGTGGGCGCCGCGCTATGTCCGCAACGGTATGATATTAAAGCACTTCAGCGGATTAAGGACAATATGACAGCCCAGATGTGGGCGGCCTTGTTCCAACAGCGGCCGGCACCGGCGGAAGGCTCGATTTTTCTCCGGCAAAACTGGAAATTTTATAAAATTCCTCCTGCGTGCCATTTTATCCTTCAATCCTGGGACACCGCGTCAAAGACGAATTGGGATTCTGCTTACTCTGTCTGCCAGACATGGGGCGTGTCGGAAGCCAATGCTGTGCTGCTTGATCAGTGGCGCGGAAAAGTAGAATATCCGCAACTGCGCAGAATGGCTGATGTTCAATACCTTAAACATCGTCCGCATGTAGTCCTGATCGAAGACCGTGATTCCGGGCAGGCGCTCATTCAAGCCTTAAAACAGGAGACGGTATATCCAGTTGTGCCGATCTATCCGGACATGGATAAAGTTATCAGAGCGCAGGCGGTTTCTCCGATGCAGGAGAGCGGCCGGTGCCTGCTTCCGATGCCCACAGCGCAAAATCCGTGGGTTGGTGAGTTCATTGAGAATGCAGCTAATTTTCCCAATGCTTTTTTCCGGGATGAGATCGACTCGATGAGCCAAGCTCTTGCTTATATTATGACAATGAGCATCGGCGGAAGAATTATTTCCACGGAACGCCGGCGCACGAGCAAGATGCTCGAAGGTTATCGCGACCGCATGTAAAACACATAGTTATGTAATCGACCAATTGTTCAATTACACGCAGTTGCTCTATTACATATTCTTCTATAATTACATCTTAATAAAAAATCCTTGACAAAATATATTTTTTCCGACAGCGAGAACTTAATGCTGTTTGTTTGTTAATTGAACAAAAAAGGAAACTTATATGAAATAACTTTTGATCGAGGTGATTTTATGGGTGTAGAAGCGATTCTTGCAATCGCCGGGCTGTTACTGCCTCCGGTAGTTGACTTTGTAAAGAAAAAATTTCTCAAAGGGCAGGATACTCCAGAGGCGACTCTTTCCACTCTCGCCACAACAAAACCTGAAGTAATGCCGCAGTATATCGAGTCTCAGGCAAAGCTCCTTATCGCGCAAAAGGAATATTTCAACAGGGATATTTGCGGAATCCCAAGCCAGTGGATCGTTGACCTGCGTGCGTCAATCAGGCCTGTTGGCGTCGTGTTCGCTTTCGTCGCGCTGTGTATTTTTGGATTGATTGCGCTACTGAAACCTGGATTAGAACTTTCGTACGAAGCCGAAATAGTTGTTTCCAGTATCAGGTACAGCAGCATTGTGATCCTGACTTCGTGGTTTGGTGACAGGATAGTACAAGCAGGTAAATAGGATGATATATCGCTGTAAGTATTTCAAAGTGCAGGAATTGGTGCCTCCGGAAGTCTACAATGCATGGGGAGATCGGTCATGGTGGTGGGTTGACCCGTTGATGGCAATTTCCATTGATGCACTGAGAGAACACTTATACGGCGCTAATACCGGTCCTAATTATGGAATAACAATTAATGATTGGGCATCTGGCGGCAATTACAGATATAGCGGGTTTCGCCCACGGTCATGCACTGAAGGCGGCGAGATGAGCCAGCATCGGATTGCCAAAGGGTTCGATTGTAAGTTTAAGGGCGGCAAAGATCCTTTTGATGTCGCAGCGGAAATTATAAAATACAAAGATGATAAGTTTATTCATATTAACTGCATCGAAGATCCGGTATTTACAAAAGGGAAATATATCCCATGGTTGCATATTGACGGCAGGAACACAGACCAACGTATTTTAACCGTAAAGCCGTAAGTGCAAAAAAAGCTTGACATTATTTTTTTTTCTGACAGTCGGTAAACTAATAGAGGATTTATGGCAGACGACAAAGACAAAGAAGAAATAAAGTTAAAACAAGGTCCTACTGACAGAAGGTCAGAGCCGATCAAAACACAGGTTGCCGCTTACCGGAAGCAGAAATATTCCTTTAAGACAAGCGCTCAGGCGTGGAATATTATTAATCAGCGGCTTCCGAACCCTGACCGGGTGTTACAGAAGCGTGGGCAGGCACTTTCGATTTACCGAGAGCTTTTGTCTGACTCGCATTTGGCTGCCGCACTGGAAAGCCGCGAATCCGCTACGCTGGCTTACGATTGGCGGATTGAGCGCGGAGACAGTTCGGTTCGTATTTTCAGAACAATTGAAAAATGGTTCACAGCTTTAATGGAGCGGAAAATTTCCATTGAGGATGCTTCCCGGGATGAACTGACGATGGCACTTCTTGATGTTATTTATTGGGGGTTTCAACCGGCAGAATTATCCTGGGATTACATGTATGGAATGTGGCTGCCGGTGCAAATAACACCGAAGCCCCCGGAATGGTTTACATGGTTTATTTCTGATAAAGGAATCCCTGAATTAAGATTTCTTTCAGAGGCTCATCCTATTGATGGTGAGCCTCCTCCTGATCCATGGACATTAATCTGTCCGCGCATAAAACCGTCTTATGATAATCCATACGGACGAGGCGTTGCGCCAAGGTGTTATTGGCCGATTGTGTTCAAGCGCGCCGGCATGGAATTCTGGTTGAATTTTATGGAAAGGTTCGGAACTCCATGGGTTATGGGAAAAATAGAGGGGAACGTAGGGGAGACAGCTCTGACAGCTTTTACTGGCGATCTAAAAACCCTAGTTCAAGATGCCGTTATCGCCGTATCCGGAAACCGATCCGTGGAACTTTTGGAATCAAAACACCGTGAAGGCGGCGGAGAAGGATTTAAGTTGCTTTGTGACTTTATGGATTCACAGATGTCGAAAACAATCCTTGGGCATACGCTTTCGATTGATACAGGCGAAAGATCTTCGTACGCAGCAACAAGAGGCGCGTTGACAGTTCGTGATGATATTCAAAAAAGAGATATCTCCATGATCCGTAATATATGGAGCGATATTATTAATCTTATTTTGGTGCGGAATGGATACATTGATGTTCCGCGGCCTAAAGTGGTTCCGTTTCATCCAGATAAAGTTGAAACAGAAAGGGCGACAAGAGATGAGGCGCTGACACGCGCCGGCGTTGTTTTTGCAAAGAAATATTTCGTAAGAACATATTATCTTGAAGATGATGATATTACCGAGATCATGCCATCATCTAAATTGCAGGCAACGGCAGTGAAGCCCGGTGAACCAAAAATCGATGATCCGGATAAAGACAAACCAATAGGAGGCGAAATATGAAAGGGGCTTGGCTTGAAGTTTTTAAATCAGGGACGCATACATCCGCGAGCGGTGTAGAAAAAACATACACCGACGATGATTTGACGTCGATTGCTAATACTTACAACGCTCAAAAAGAGCACGAGGCTCCTCTTGTTATCGGCCATCCAGAGACGGATGCTCCCGCATACGGATGGGCAAAAGAAATGAAAGTCGTCGGCAACCGGTTGCTCGCATATGTCGGGCAGGTAAGCGATGATGTTGTCGACGCTGTGGATAAAGGATTGTACAAAAAGGTAAGCATTGCTCTGTACCCAGGAGGGTTACTCAGGCACATAGGACTGTTGGGAGCAGTTCCTCCGGCCGTTAAGGGGCTTGCGCCGGTTCAGTTCGCGGCGGGAATGGAATTTGATGAATACATTTGGGCTACGGACGAAACACGGATGCCGATAGTGGCAAGGGTCATTTCCGCGATTCGTGATTTTCTCATCGAAAAATTTGGGCTTGAGCTGGCTGATCGAACAATTGATAAGCTTGATATCGAAGCTTTAACTTCACGCGCAGAGTCTAAGCTCATCGTTGTCGATGAAAATAACAAAGCAGCAAGCCCACAGGCTAGTTTTAACGAAAATCAACAAAAGGAGGAATTAGAAATGGATGAAATAAAAAAACTCATCGAGGAGTTGACCAAAAAATTTACTGATCAGTTCAACGAGGTCTTTGGTCAGATTACCGAAATTAAAACGTCAATGGTTTCCCAGAAGGAAACTTCCGACAAGATGCTGAAGAAGACTGCGCGCGACGCGCAGCAGGTAGCGTTCGCTGCCTTTTGTGAACAGCTTATTGCGGAAGGGAAAGTTCTTCCGGCAGAGAAGGATGGGATGATCGAGCAGTATTCCGATCTGCTTTCCGCCGAAGATGGACTGACGTTTGCCGAAGGAGACAAAAGGCCGGCAGAAAAAATGATGGCTCGGCTGAAAGAGCGTCCGATCATTATCGCAAAAACAGCGCAGCAGTTTGCTGACGGCAAAAAAGTTGCGCCGCTCGACAAAAAAGATATTCCGGATGCGTTTTCCGAAGTCGGCGACAAGCTTGACACGGCGTCTGTCGAAGTCGATAAACAGATTCGTGCGTACGCGGAACAGAACAAGGTCAGTTACGAGGAAGCCGCGGCTGCCTTTGCAAGAGCATAATGTTCTAAAAAAACTATGGTAAGGAGGTAAACGTATATGGGCTTTCATACAGAAAAACCTGAATTAATCAAAAGCGCGATTGCAGCCGGCGCGATCACTAAAAGACGATTTATCAGTCATGCGAATGTCGTCTGCGGAACGCTCGGCATGCTGGCAAAGGGAGTTTCCCGGGAAACGGACACGGATTCCGGTAAATCTTTTGCTGTTGTCGTCCAGGGCACTGCGCTTGTTGAGGCTGGAGAAGCGCTCGTAAAGGGCGATAAAGTTACTACCAGTGCGCTGGGTAAGGCCGTGAAGGCTGCGTCCACCAACGTCATAAATGGAACTGTCCTTGTAGACCAGGCCGAGGTCGGACAGCCGGTTGAAATTTTACTCAGCAATTCGGCCAGCGAGGAGGCATAAGTCATGGCAGAGCACACTGAAAAAAATGGAGTTGTGATAAGCGCGATTGCTACCGGTGCGATTACCAAAAGACGCTTTATCGGGTTCGATAATGCCGTCTGTAATGCAATCGGTGAGCACGCGAAAGGGGTTTCCCGGGAAAATGATACAGATCTCGGCAAATCATTTGAAATAGTCGTTACAGGCTCAGCCCTCGTGGAAGCTGGCGAAGCGCTTGACGCCGGTATGCTTGCGACGACAAACGGCCTTGGTAAAGCGATCAGGGCAACAAAGGGCCGCTATGTGAATGGAGTTGTTTTACGCTCCCAGGCACTTGCTGGCCAAAACGTTGAAATTTTGCTTGGTGGTCCCGCGGTAGCTACGGCGCCGACAACCACGAGCACTACGACAACCACAACGACTTCGAGTTCCAGTTCTTCGAGCTCCAGTTCTTCGAGCTCCAGTTCTTCGAGCTCCAGTTCCAGCTCGAGTACGACAACCACAACCGCTGCTTGATGACAGCGTAAAATAACATAAGGAGGAAATTAGATATGCCTAGCTTTTTCGACACTATAACCGAAGGTATTAGCGTTCCTTTGACCACGCTGGCATCCGGATACAAACCCCAGGGGCTCATAGGCGAGCAGGTTTACCCGGTTGTGAAAAGCGTAACGAAGGGCGGAAAGATTCCCATTTTCGGGAAAGACGCTTTTAAGATCTACGAAACTCTGCGCGCTCGCGGTGCACATTCAAACCGTGCCCAGATGGAAGCGGATTCGTGGAAAACATTCTTCTGCGAAGAGCACGATCTCGCCATCCCGCTCGACCAGAGGGAACTCAATGAACTGAACAACCTGCCTGGCGACATGGCGCTGAAAGCGTTATTCAATCTCCAGGATCGTCAGCGTCGCAGAGTCCAGTGGAACCTCAAGCTGGAACTCGAAAAAGTCATCGCCGACGAAGTTCAAAATGTAAGCAATTATGCCGCAGATAACAGAGTTGCCTTGACGACAACCGGCTGCTGGAGTGAAGCAGGATCAGATCCCGTTTCCAATATCGAAGCCGGCCGCGAAGCAATCCGCAAAAAAATCGGCGTGTATCCCAACACGATGATCATGGGCGCCGATACCTATGCTCAGTTAAAATTTCATGCCGCGTACACCGGGCTCATGAAACTGACGACTGACAAGGTTGTTCGCCCCGATCTTCTTGCCCAGGTGCACGATCTGAAAAGAGTCCTTATCGGACTGTCCATGTCACTCGACACAGCCGGAGCGTTTGTCGACCTGTGGGGAGACAATGCGATCCTGTGCTATATTCCCGAGACCATGACTCCCGATATCGACGAGCCGTCTTTTGGATATACCATAAAACCGGGCTTCTCTCCGACCCCGTATCCGTATGTCGATATTTTCACCGAGGAAGGTGGAAAGATCGTTAACGTGCGCTGCACCGATATGTACGATACGTTAATGGTTATGGCCGACGCAGGGTATTTGATTTCCAATACCAAGAGAACGTAATTAACAGCAGGGAGGTCCGCACCTCCCCGCTTACTTTATTTGCCGGAGAGTTGATATGGCTTACTGCGTTTTGGCCGACATGCAAAAATTGCTTCCTGAATCAGTGTTGATTTCTTTGTCATCTGATTTAAGCAATCCGACAGAAGTGAATGCCGAAAATATTGCCGAGGCGATAGATCAGGCAGACCGTGAAATTGATGCTTATTTATCAATTGCCGGATACACCGTGCCGATGTCGCCTGTTCCACCTTTGATCACGAATCTTTCATCCAAGATGGCAATCTGGAATCTCCACTTGCGAAAGTATTTTGATTCGACTATCTGGAGAGATACATACCGGGCATGCCAAAAACTGCTTGAAAGAATTGCCGAGGGGAAGCTTTCGCTCGGACAGGAAGAAGAAGGTGTGGAACAGGAAGCTGCCGGAGGCTACGCAGTATCTTCAAGAACTCAAAAATTCACAGAAGAACTTTTTGAGGAGTTCTAAAAATGAGTATCCTTATCAACAGAACACAAATTATCGGTGATCTCTGTGAATATTTGCGCACGGCTGTTACTGATTTTGTTGTTGTAAGGCCATATCACGGTGAACTTGACCGATACAGTAAAAAAGCACAGGTTAAAGAAGAAACGTTTCCGATCATGGTAAATATACAGACTCCGTTTGCGCTGATTATTTCAAAAGACAGAAAGAGATTAGAGAACAGTGGAGCTTCATTAAAATTCAGACATGATCTTTCTATCTATATCGGAGTTGCAAACCGGCATGATTTTTCAAATCAATCCGTGCCGGCAATCTTTGACCTGCTGACAAAATGCACAGATGCGCTTCATGGAAAAGTTTTCTTTAAAGGTGCTGGTGCTTTAAATGTTGAAAGCGATGGTGAATATCTCATTACTACGGATTTGTTCACTGTCTATGACCAGAAATATTATCAATTAGAAATAGGAAGATAAGGAGGAAATATCATGCCTGTTCAGACACCCCCCAATGTTGACAATTACATGATAGGCAAAGGAATTTTGTCTATAGCAAAATGGGAAAGTGGTGTGATAGGAAGTTATGCGGATGTTGGTAACTGCCCGAAATTTGAATTCGAAATGACGGAGCAGACCATCGAGCATTTTTCTTCGCGCACCGGCCTAAAAGAGCAAGATCAGGAAACCGTTATCCAGGTTGGTTACAATGTCAATTTTACCCTGGACGAAGTTGCCGTGGAAAATCTCAGGATGTTCCTTAAAGCAACGACATCTCATAAAACCCTTTATGCCAACCAGAACGTTAATCAGCAATATGCCTTAAAGTTTATTGCTGACAATCCAGTTGGTCCCAATGTCAACTATATGTTCTGGAAAGTTAAGTTGACCCCGAATGGTGCGTTTTCATTGATTAGCGATGAATACACATCTATGTCATTTTCGGGAAAAGGATTGTCGGATGCGGCTGGACATGCTTCGAGTCCGTTTATGACTGCGACATTCCAGACTACGACATCTACGACTACGACGACTACGACCACTGCGCCATAGGCATAAAGTCGGATGTTTATCTGTATTGCAATGAAGGCCCGGGGGCGGCCCCGGGCTTCTTTTAAAACTGCATAAAATAGGGAGGAAGAAAATGTCCAGATTAGCAAAAGAGATTAATGTTTCAGGAAAAAAAGTTACAGTGTATGAACTTACTGTAAAAGATATTAAAAAATTATGGCAGGATCTTACCGGCACAGGTGAAGCAACCAAAGAAATCCCAATGTTTTCAAGCGACAAAGTTCTTCGTTTGCATTGGGATAAATGCATACACGGTATTACAATTGAAGAAACCGACGAGCTTGCTCCCAGTGAACTAAAGGCAATTTATGATGCATTTGCTGAAGTAAATGCAATTTTTTTCGACCTAGCCCTGAAACTGGAAGGAGAAAATCCGTTCCTAAAAAGTCTCAGGGCAGCGATGTTGAGCGACTTAATGTTGCGATTTGCCGCCTTATCGCAGGAGGACATACAACTGTCTGGAGCTACGGCTACACCTTCTTCATAGAAGCGCTTGAAGCAAGCGTTACCATGGAGAATGATAAATATAAAAGATTAGGCAAAGTTATTGCTGTTGCTACCAGGATAGGTCAACATGGAACTAAAAACGACTTTGACAAATACTTGCGATCATAGGTGTAGAGATGGCAGACAAATTCCTGGAAGAATTAGAGCGCAGAAGACAGCTTGCCCGTGAAGCAGCCGAAGATTACGAAAAAGGCGTAGAGCTTGCAAAAGAAATTGCCGCTTTACAAAGAGATAAAGAAAAACATAAAGCCGATATCGTAAAACACATTGAGGCTGGCAAAGAAAAGGTAGGCACGATAGCTCGCCTGGGCAGCGCGCTTGGAGCCCTTGCGCCTACCGATGCGCTCTATAAACTAAACGACGATCTCGCCAAGGCACAATCACAAAACGATACATTTTTTAAAACGCTTGGAAAAGTGGGCGAGACAGTCCGCAATTTTGAAAAAAATTATGCAAAAAGCATTAAAGATAATCTAAAGACCGCGGCGACCGGCAAAGATTACAACCGCGGGCAAAAAACATATTCCGATATTATCTATGACCAAATGGGCGTTACCAAAAAACAGGGATTTCAGGTTGCTGATATTTTTGGTTTTGCCGGAGATGTGTCATCTGATCCCGGAAATGTTGTTAGCCCTCTAAAAATAGCCTATAAAGCTGTTTCCGGCGTTGGTACACAGGCGATGAAAGTTGCCGCGCGCGCACCAAAACTGAAAAACCTCATTGATACAATGGGAAGAAATCTTGATGTCTTTTACGATGTTTCCAAGGCATATTCCGAGAAAACCATTTTCAGCATAAAAGCGGCTGTAAAAGATGCCGCAGGCTCCGGTGATTTCACAAGGCTTGAAGCTTTGCAAAAAGGCGGCCTAGTATCTGCCGGAGGCATGAATGCTAGCAAGAAAGCCTTTAGCGATTTACTGACCAATATGTTTCCTGAGAAATTTGCGCCTAAAGACGCAGTTATTCGTCCTGCACAGGAAGCCGCGACAACTGCCTTTGGGAAAATAACAACATCAATAGAAAAATCATTGGAAGTAACCAATCAAGGGTATAAGTGGCTTATGACATGGAGCCCGCGATTTCAGACCAGAAATATCGCCGGCGCTACTTTTCAAAATGTCAGCGAATATTCCACAAAGGAACTATTAACCGGAAAATTCGTTCCCGATTTCATTGAAGCAATTAAGGTAACTTTCAATAAAGGAATGGATAAAGCAACCGGAGAAATAACACCTCTTTGGAAAGCAATGTTAAAAAGCGGCGACGTCGGTGTGGAAGGAATAGGCGGACAAGGCGCATCAAAGCTACCAAAAGCAATTGCGATGTTTAATGAAAATGTTCAGAGATATGTTTCTGTTCTCAGGGAAACGAGATACGGAAAAACTGCCGACGAAGCGATCGCGAAAACATCAAGTGTCCTGTATGAATATAACGCAAAATACATGACACCGTTCATGCAACAGCTTTCCAAGTTTGTGCCGTTTCTTGCTTACAATGTCGGCCAGTTTAAATATATGCCGGAAGCTTTGCAGCGCCTTGCTGCAAAATATAATACACTCGCCAAACTCGACAAGGCTACCGAATCAGAGTTTCAAAAAGAAAATCCACAATTGACACCTGATTACCAGAAAAACCAGTTCATGGTTAGCAATATTGGTAATTTCGGAATACAGGCAGAAGGATTTCTGCGCCTGCTTACAAGTGGCGTGACCGATGGATTTAGAGAAGGATGGTCACAGCTTGCTCCTCTTTTTACTACGGCAATGGAATTGGCATCTAACTGGAAAGTTTTTGAAGGGAAAAAAATATCCGAAGATACAAATACAAAAAAATATAATGAAAGCTTTATACTTTCCGCGATGATGGGCGATCCGGGAAGAACTGGCGAAGGCAACGCCTACATGAAATACATTGTCGAAAAAGTTCTCGGCGTGGTGTTAAGTCCTTTGCAAAAAATGATCGATTCAAAGCAACCATGGTATAGTGGGCTTACGTCGATTAGATCATATGATAATTCACCTGAAACATTAAGACGAATTCAAACTGCGAGCATGTCGGCAGATAGAAGCGGGCCATTTTCAGAAATATTAAGTAAAATGGGGTTTGGTCCAAGAGCAGCAGACGCCGGACCAGTGCCTGTTACAATTGACAAGAATGATCCTCTCGCCAAATGGTCAACCAAAGAAATTCAGAAATGGGCAAAAGATAAAGGTATTTCCGCTGATGTGTTCGGCAAGGAATACGTCTGGGGTGGTGGCTACGAACAGACAATGTTCCGGCAGCAAAGCGCGCGGTGGGAAGAGCAAAATAGAAGAAATCTACTCAATGCCGGACCGGATATCGGCGCAAACTATCAGAACTACGCTGAAGAAACGATTCGCGCAGTCTTTAATGATGCTCGATGGTCAAAACGCTGGGATGATCCGGAATTTAAAAAGTATCTCGAAGGCGTGGAACAAGCACTCGCATGGATGAGGCCACGCACTACAAATGAAGCAGGACAGTTTTCATCTGAATACCTTGAGAAATATCGCAGATCAATGGGCAAAGAGCCAACAGATATTGCTTTCAATAAGGCGAAAGAAGATTGGGTAGCTTTTATAGGAAAAACTGCCGATATGCTGCGGGCAGCAGCCGGCACGTCTTATGAAGATATTGCGATGACAGCCGCCGCTGAAAAACGTGCGCTTAAAGTACAGGCTCGCGCCGGCAACGTTGAATTCAGCGAAGAAGAAATTGCACGACGCATGGCTGCTATTGATAGCCAAGCCGTAGAACGATTACGCAAGCTTGAAGGCCGAGCTAATATAGCTACGGCAAATATATTGCAAGCCTGGGCAAACTCTACGGCTAATGAAGTAGAAAAACTTCAAATCGAACGTAATGTTGCTTACATGAAATTTCTCGGTAGCGATGATTACAAAAGTTATGCTGAAGATCGTGTTAATGGCGAGAAAAATTTCCAGAAATGGAAAGCAGCTCACGAAGCTGAGTGGGATTTTAAAATTTCACAGGCGCGCGTGAAGCAGATAGAAGCATACCTCAATGAGGTTAAAGCAGTCGCGGAAGGTACAGCCAAAGAAACGATACAGGCTCTTGATGCTGCGTTCGCTCGTGGTGGCGTATCAATTCCTGAATACTTTAAAACCAAAACAGCGACAGATACAAAAGCAAGCGTTGAAACCTTTTCTGGAATAACAAAAGTATTCAAATCGCAAGTTAGTGGCGCTGGTGCAGCAGAGGGATTAGCCAAATTGGAAGAATTGGAAAAAATGCTCTCTGATCCCAATGTCAGTCCTGATAAAATACTTGAGATTTATGAAAATATTATTGAGGCAATGCAGTCACTAAGAAGCAGTGGCAATGTTGTTGAGCTTCAGAATGTTTTAACTTCGGCAATAAAAGAAACAATGGGACTTTCATATAAAATAAAAGCGAATGCCGAAGAGATGATCAATCAATCACAGCAACTTGATAAAGCAATTGCTGAAATTAAAGTAGCCACTGACCAATTAAGGCTTGAAACTATTAAAGGTACTGGCGGACGTCGGTTGCCCTTTGAAGGTGGACCTTTCGGAACAAAATTCGGCAAATCAACAAGTCCGTTTGTTGACGATACAATGAGCATGTTTGACCAAATGCGCGCCCAAGCAGACATGCAGGAAACACAATCATTCACCAAATCAGCATCAATGTATGCCGGAATCAATACGACTATAGCTGGCGGCTTTGAAGCAGATAAAAAAGCTGGTGAAACCGATCAGCAATATGTTGAGCGAATTGATAAAGAAATCGAATTTCAAAAACAAAGAGAAGACCTGACGGCTGAAGGATTAAGAAAAATAGAAGCGCTCGAAACAGCCTCTGTGGAAAGAACCAGGCAAATCAACGGAATTAAAGTCCAGTTGGAAAGAGATATATGGGATGCGAAATTAAATATTGCATCTTCTATGGCCGGACAGCTGGCTAACGTAGCAGAAGCTTTCTATAATGCATCCGGCAAGCAAAGCAAAGAAGCTTTTTATGTCATGAAAGCGGCCGCGTTTGCAGAAGCAACCGTTAAAGGCATCCAGGCTGTTATGGCTGCGTATGCGGCTGGTATGAGTATTGGAACACCTGCTGCTCCCGCCTTTGCTGCCGCATACGCCGGACTTGCTGCTGCATTTGTCGGTGTTCAGCTTGGAACAATAATCGCATCGGCAATTGCCGGCCCAGGCAAGGCCGAAGGTGGTCCGATCGAGGGCGGTTCCGGGCACAAGGATGATGTTCCGATCATGGGCATGGGCGGTGAATATGTTGTAAGAAAGTCCGCCGTAAAAAAATACGGCATGAGCTTTATGGATGCGATAAATCGCGGGTTAATTGATCCAGATCAGTTAAGTTTCAACATCCCTACGGCTGCATATCCTGATTATGGCAAAACACACTTTGCCGATGGCGGCGGGATAATCGCTTCTAACGTTTCAAAGAAAACACAACTTCAGCCGGAAGAGGCAACCAACAATGTAACAATTATGAACATTATGGATCCCAGGGAAATTGACAGATATTTAGCATCTGCTGCCGGTCAAAATGCTATCCTGAATGTTCTTTCTTCACGGCAGCAAGCGGTTAG
>CAYGNV010000013.1:0-23356 GCA_964351355.1 uncultured Smithella sp. | reverse complement strand
GCGCGATATCAGCCACTCCTCCGTGGAGCGGGTGATCGGGCCGGATGCCACGATTGTTCTGGATTTTATGCTGGGACGGTTCACCGGCATGATGGAAAAACTGGTTGTTTATCCGGAGCGCATGATGGCTAACCTCAACATGACGCACGGCGTAATCTTTTCTCAGATGGTGCTGCTCTCGCTCATTGAGAAAGGAACAACGCGAGAAGATGCCTATGCCATCGTTCAGAAAAACGCGATGAAGTCTTGGGAAGAGGGCATAGAATTCCGGGAACTGCTGGCGCAAGATGAGATGGTTCAAAAATATCTGAATGAAAAAGACCTGTCAGGTATTTTCAACGTCAATAATTTTTTAAAGAACCTGGATTTTATCTTTACCCGGGTGTTCGGAGCCTAAAATCGTTTTTCAAAGATCGTGTCTTTCAAAAAAGCATCCTGCGTATCCGGGTAGTCCATCGTATAATGCAGGCCGCGGCTTTCTTTTCTGGCACGGGCGCTCTGCACGATCAGCTTAGCTACCGTGGTGATATTGCGTAGTTCGATTAAGTCTTTTGTGACCTTGTAATTCCAGTAGTATTCGTGGATTTCTTTTTGAATCAAATCAATCCTGCGCTGGGCTCGTTCCAGACGTTTATCGGAACGCACGATTCCCACGTAATTCCACATGCAGCGGCGGATTTCATCCCAGTTGTTGGTGACCACGATGGTGTCGTCGCTTTCCGAGCTATCCCCAGGATCCCATGGACGGATCGGCATGGTGCTGATTTCTGTCTGCCGGAATGATTTGGCGATTTTTGTATAGACGCGGTGAGAGTAAACCAGCGCTTCCAAAAGCGAATTGCTGGCCAGTCGGTTGGCGCCGTGCAGGCCGGTGCAGGAGACTTCGCCGCAGGCAAACAGATTGTCGATGGATGTCTTGCCGTAATGATCCACGGCGACGCCGCCGCAGATGTAATGGGCGGCAGGCGCGATGGGAATCGGCTGCACGGCCATGTCGATGCCGTATTCCAGGCATTTATGGTAGATATTGGGAAAGCGGTCGATCAGGAATCCACGGCTGTGATGCGTAATATCCAGCAAGACGTGTTCGTCGCCGGATTGTTTGATTTCCGTATCAATGGCCTTGGCCACGACATCACGAGGCGCAAGGCTTTTCATGGGATGATATTTTTCCATGAAGGTCGCGCCGTTTTTTAATTTAAGAATGCCGCCTTCTCCGCGCACGGCTTCGCTGATTAAAAAGGCCTTGGCTTCCGGATGAAACAGGCAGGTGGGATGAAACTGGATGAATTCCATGTTGGCGATTTTCGCGCCGGCCCGATAAGCCATCGCGATGCCATCGCCCGTGGCAATATCGGGATTGGTGGTAATCAGATACACTTTGCCCGCCCCGCCGGTGGACAAGATCGTGTATTTGGCGCGATAGATGTGAATCTTGTCTTGATTGATGTCAAGAACGTAAGCGCCCAGGCAATTGATGGTGCGGCCTTCGGCATCCTTTTGGATAATCAGATCAACACCGATGTGGTTTTCGTAGATTTTAACATTTTTCAGCGCCGCGACTTTTTCATGCAGCGCGCGTTCAATTTCGCGGCCGGTGAGGTCTTTGGCGTGCAGAACGCGGCGGCGGTGATGGCCGCCTTCCTGCCCCAGATCGTAGGGATGGGGATGCATTTCCGACCGGGTGAAGTTGACGCCCCAGTCGATGAGCTCCTGAATGCGTGGCGGCCCTTCCCGAACGACAAAATCAACAACGTCTTTATTGCACAGACCGGCGCCGCAGTCCAGTGTATCGCTGATGTGTTCTTCAAAACTGTCGGTTTTATCCGTTACGGCGGCAATGCCGCCCTGGGCGTAGTTGGTATTGGATTCTGATTTTTCTTTTTTGGTGACCA
The DNA here is from genome assembly GCA_964351355.1 of uncultured Smithella sp. Taxonomy (GTDB): domain Bacteria; phylum Desulfobacterota; class Syntrophia; order Syntrophales; family Smithellaceae; genus UBA8904. Next base: position 21,461 of record CAYGNV010000013.1, on the reverse strand, counting down.
TGGCTACCGAGCCCAGTTGCGCTGCTTTAATGGCCAGGCTCAAACCTGCAATGCCGCTGCCGATGATGAGAAAATCTGTTTTAATTTCCATGTAAGTAATCCGATAAATAAATACGGGTAAAAGTTTGTTTACAAATTCCGGCGGCTTTTATATAAGCCTTTTAGATTATTTGTAAAGAAAATTATAAAGAGGGATTTAAATTTGTTGGTCTTAGGAATCGAATCATCGTGCGATGAAACGGCGGCGGCGGTTGTTCAAGATGGGAAATTGCTCTCCAATGTTATTGCTTCGCAAATCAAGGATCACAGCGCCTACGGAGGCGTGGTGCCGGAAATAGCATCACGTAAGCATATGGAAGCTATTTCTCCCGTGATTGCGCAGGCGATGACGGATGCGGGTCTGACCCTAAGAAAGATGGAAGGCATTTCCGTAACACGCGGGCCGGGTCTGGTCGGTTCACTGCTCGTCGGGTTATCCGCCGCCAAGGCGCTGGCTTATGGTCTTAGCATCCCCTTTGTAGGCGTCAATCATCTGGAAGGCCATATCACAGCTTCATTTTTAGCTGAAATAAAGCCGCAATTCCCCTTTGCCGCGCTCGTCGTTTCCGGCGGTCACACCAATGTATATCTGGTAAGGAATTACCACGAGTTTCAGTTACTGGGCCAGACGCGTGACGATGCCGCGGGCGAAGCCTTTGATAAGGCAGCCAAGCTGCTCGATCTGGGCTACCCGGGCGGCGTGGTGATCGACAAAATGGCAAAAGAGGGCAATCCCAGGGCATTTAACTTTCCAAGGGCTATGAAGGATTCGCCTGATTTCAGCTTCAGCGGTTTGAAAACATCACTCTTAACCATGTTCAAAAAGCGGGGGGGGCATATTGGCGGGGAAGAATTACCGGATGTCGTGGCCAGTTATCAGGAAGCCATCGTCGATGTGCTGGTCGATAAAACGCTCAGGGCGGCCGGTGAGCATAATATCACGCAGGTTGTTGTTTGCGGCGGTGTTGCTGCCAACAGCCGATTGCGGCTGAAATTTGCCGAAGCCACGGCCAGAGTCGGTATGGAATTATTTATTCCGCCGATGGATTTATGTACGGACAACGCGGCCATGATCGCGGCGCTGGGAGAGATTATGCTAAAAAACGGACGATCGGATTTGTTAAATTTAAACGCCGTATCGCGCTGGCCGCTGGCTGCGCACTCCTGAAAAAATTATGACCACACCCAGGGACATTCTGCATCAATATGACATTAAGCCAAGAAAAAAGTTAGGCCAGTCTTTTCTGGTTGACGTTAATACAATTAAGAAAATTGCCGCCTCGGCGCGGATTTCTTCTGACGATGTCGTCGTCGAAATAGGGTCAGGTATCGGCGTCCTGACGAAAGAAATCGCGAAAATCGCCAGGCAGGTCATTGCCGTGGAAATTGATCTGCAACTGGTTGAAACCCTCAAGAACGAACTGATCGCTCATTCCAATATCGAAATCCATTCCGGCGATATTCTAAAATTTGATTTCGCTTCAATATCCAATAAGTACAAATTAAAAGTTAAAGTGATCGGTAATGTCCCTTACAACATTTCCAGCCCCGTAATCTTCCATTTATTGTCTCATCGATCCGTGATCAGCGGCTTTACATTGATGCTGCAAAAAGAAGTTGTTGAGCGTCTCGTTTCCCCGCCGGATAACAAAAGTTATGGTGTGCCGTCTGTTTTGCTACAAATATATGCCGAAGTTGAAAGACTCTTTGATGTGCCTGCAACCTGCTTTTACCCCCGTCCGAAAGTGGAATCTTCAATCATTCAGGGAACATTTCTGGAAAAATCACAAGTTGAACTTGCCGATGAAACGTTTTTCAGCCGGTTGGTCAAAGCATCATTTGCCCAGCGCCGTAAGATGCTGATTAATAATTTGAAAAACGCAAAATTTCTGGAAGAATTTTCTGATACTGAGTTAAAAGAAGCGCTCGATACCGCAGGCATTGACGGCAAAAGAAGAGGTGAAACTCTGTCTCTTTATGAGTTCGGGAATTTGAGCAATATCCTGAAACGGAAGAAAAAAAACAGTTAATATTTATTATTTTCCATTAAATAAAAAAAATGCTTGACAGATATCTCGGTCATCATTTATAACACCCGTTATTGATAACAATCGTTCTGAATAACGCGCGTTATAAATGACAGAGGTTGAATATGTCTGCAGATACTAAGATTTCACGAGCGGATATCATTGATGCCGCTTTCGAGATCGTTCGCAAGGGCGGTTGGGAGCAACTGTCCGCGCGATTCATTGCCAAGAAGCTTAAATCCTCCACCATGCCCATTTATTCCCACTTTAAAACCATGGAAATGATCGAAGATGAGGTCGTCAAAAAAGCCGTGGCGTTACAAGCCGAATATTCATCGATGCAAATTACGGATATATCCTCACTGAATAATGGGATCGGCTATGTATTGTTCGCGTGGGAGGAACCACACCTTTTTGCAGCCATCAATGACGAGAAACATACCTCCATGCAGATTCCTTACGGCGCTATGCTCTTTGAAGCCCAGGTGGAAGAGCTGGCCAAAAATCCAAAGTTGGCAGGCTTATCGCGCGACCAACTGCGCTATTTCCACTTCTTAACGTGGATGTTTGTTCGTGGTATTGCCACTCTGAAGCCTTGGATTGAGGAAACTCAGGGCCATTCTGAGAAGGAATGGCTGATCAAATTGATCCGCGATGGATCAAGAACATTGACTTACGGCTTTCTTGAGAACCAAACCCGCTCTGCTAAAAAAAGAGAAAAAGAGGGAGTTTTTGATTTTTTCAAGAAATATAGTAAAGTACACAACATTAAGGAGTGAAAAAATGAGTAAAAAAGATGTCGTATTTATTGACGGTGCGCGTACAGCATTTGGTACATTTGGAAAGACTTTGCGGAATTTCACTATAGAACAGCTAGGTGGACTTGCTCTGAAAGGTCTGGTCGAAAAAACAAAAATTTTGGAAAAGGGCGGTGTTGTAGATGCCGTTTATGCGGGATCGGCCGGTAGCGGCCACTCAGCCCTGAATCTGGCGCGCTGGGTGACCCTGGCCGGCGGTCTTCCGGAGAGCACTTCAGCTTCTTATGTTGAAATGCAGTGCGGATCGGCCATCGATTGCATCAACCATGCCGCCTATAGAATCCTTGCCGGGCATGCCGATATCATGATAGCCGGCGGTATGGAGTCCTACAGCCAGATGACTTGCAAGTTTTCCATGTCAACAGAGCCTTTTAAGATGATTCCCCCGATGCCGATTGCGCCGTCTCTTTCTCCCACCTTTGATCCGGCGACCATGAATATGGGATTGACGGCGGAGGCCCTGCAGAAGATGTATAACATTTCACGCCAGGCCCAGGATGAATTTGGTCTGAAGAGCCAGGTACTGGCGAAAAAAGCCATCGATGCCGGTTATTTTGTGGATGAGATCATTCCCGTCATGGTTCCTCAGGGCAAGAAACAGCCGCCCCTGGAGTTCAAAGTGGATGAGCATCCCCGGATGACCTCCATGGAAGCCTTGTCGGCCCTGCCTCCTGCATTTATCAAAGACGGGACGGTCACCGCCGGAAATTCCTCCGGTCGCAATGACGGCGGCGCCTTTGTTTTGATGATGACCCGCGAGAAAGCCGAACAACTCGGTTACAAGCCGATGGCCCGCTGGCTTGCCGGCGGAGATTATGGTGTTGATCCCAAGATCATGGGCATTGGTCCCGCTTATGCCGTTCCGTTGGCCCTGAAACGGGCCGATCTGAAACTCTCCGATATGGGTGTTTTGGAATGCAACGAGGCCTTTGCCGTGCAGAATCTGGCCGTTGTCGCAGAACTTGAGAAACAAACAGGCGAAAAGATTAATATGGATAACTGGAACCCCAACGGCGGCGCCATTGCTTTCGGTCATCCCAACGGCGCCTCCGGTGCGCGTATCTGTATGTTTACGATGAAGGAATTGATCCGCAGAGGCGGTAAATATGGCTGTTTCAGTTCCTGCTGCGGCGGAGGCCTAGGCGTGGCGACGGTCATCGAGAACCTGCAGCGCTAACGAAACGCTTCCTGTTAGAGAAAGAAGTTCTGCAGCTCGCGTTAACACAAATATTTGAGAAAACAACCCGGTCAAGCCGAAGAGTTTGCCGGTTGTTAAAATTTATAAAGTATGAATTAAAATTTATTTTAGGGGAGTTATTCATGAGACTGAAAGATAAAGTTGCCATAGTGACCGGATCAGGACGCGGTATCGGCGAGGGCATTGTTTTACGATTTGCCGAAGAGGGCGCCAAAATTATTGTTAATGATGTTAATGAGGCGGATGCAAAAAACGTTGTGGATAAAATCAAGGCCAGCGGTGGACAGGCCGTGGCTGTTATCGGGAGTGTGGCCGATCGATCGGTTGTCCAGAAGATGGTGGATACGGCGGTTAAAGAATTCGGCACATTGGATATTATCATTAACAATGCCGGGATCACTCGCGACGTCATTCTGCATAAGATGACGGACGAACAGTGGGATTCGGTTATCGCCGTTAACTTGACCGGCGTGTTTTACGGCATTCAGTGTGCAGCGCGGGTTATGCGGGAAAAAGGATATGGAAAGATCATTAATGTCTCTTCAACCAGCGCTCTGGGGAATGCCGGTCAGCTCAACTATTCCGCTACGAAAGCGGGAGTTATCGGTATGACGAAGACCGCCGCGAAGGAACTAGGGTCCAAGAACGTCAACGTCAACGCGATAGCTCCGGGAATGATCTGGACGGACATGATGAAGAATATGCCGCCTGAGACAATCAAACAAATGGATGCCATGTTGCCCTTTATCGTTCCCATGAATCGTAAAGGTTCTCCGCAAGATATTGCCAATCTGGCATTGTTTCTGGCATCTGACGAGAGTTCATTTATCACGGGACAGATCATCTTCTGCGACGGCGGCATGAAAATGTAAAAGCCGCCTTGATTATTTCAGCCCCTCTGTGGCAAAATGCCGCAGAGGGGCCAAATTATATGGCTGCCTTGTTGCACCCGGCAATGAGAGGAGTCCCGAACTTTAACAAGAAAGGATATTAAATATGGATCCAACAACATCAATGTACGTGGCACAGGGGATACACGGCATAGCCTATGGCATGGTGCTATTTCTCATCGCCTCGGGGTTGACCATCATCTTCGGGATGATGGGTATTCTGAATCTGGCGCATGCCGCCATCTTTATGTTATCAGGTTATTTTTGTTACCAGATCATAGCCCTGACGGGGAGTTTCTGGGCGGGACTGGTTTTGGCGCCCATCGGTACGGCCATCTTCGGCATTTTTCTGGAGAGAGTATTTCTGCGCAGTATCCGCGGTGCCGGCCATCTGGGTGAATTGATCCTGACGCTTGGGATCAGCCTGGTGATTCTGGGACTCGTCAAGATTTTTTGGGGTACGCAGAGTCTTCCAATGCAGATTCCCGCTCTTCTTGTGGGTATGGTGAACTTGGGTGGGCTGGAGTACCCGATCTATCGTTTATTTATCATCGGAATGTCCCTGGTGGTTTTGGTTTTAATGGTCCTGCTGCTTTATAAGACCAGGTTAGGCAAGATCGTCCGGGCGGCCGTTTCCGACAGGGACATGGTGAACGCTTTGGGGATTAATATTCCCCTGGTGTTTATGCTTGTTTTCGGCGTCGGCTGCTGGCTGGCAGGGATCGCCGGTGTGGCAATTGCGCCGATTTTAACCGTTTTTCCGGGTTTGGCCGATCAGGTGGGAATGGATGCCTTTATTGTTGTCGTGACCGGTGGATTCGGGAGCCTCGCGGGGGCTTTTGTTGTTTCCATCATCTTTGGCCTCCTCAGTTCTTACGGTATTCAGTTTCTATCCCAGTTGGCGCCGGTGTTGATGGTCGTTTTCATGGCCATCGTCCTGTCGATTAGACCCAACGGATTATTTGGGGTGAAAGAATGATGAAAAAAACAATTAAACCCATCTTGTGGTTGGCGCTTCTGATTATCCTTATCTTCTTTCCGAAATTGTTCGGCATTTACTATACAAATGTTTTTGTGACATTTGCCATCTTTGCTGTTTATGCCGTAGCGGTGAATGTGCTGCTGGGTTTCACGGGACTTCTGAGTTTCGGCCACGCCATGTTTTTCGGCTTCGGCGGTTATGGGACAGCCCTGGCTTTGAAGCACATCGACGGCATTGCGCTTATGCCGGCCATTGGCATTGGTTTTCTCGCAGCGATGCTTTTAGCTTTGGTGCTGGCTCCTGTAGTGACCAGGGTGAGCGGCACGGCTTTCGCGATGATGCATTTGGCCTTCGGGCAATTATTCTATATTCTGGCACTGAAGCTCCGGAATATTACGGGCGGCGAGGACGGCATCGGGAACTTTCCCATTCCGGCATTCACCATTCCCGGACTGGTATCGTTTCCCATGAAGGGAGACCCGGTAAACTTTTTCTACCTGGCCATGGTGCTTTTGGGAATCAGCCTGTGGCTGATGTGGTTTTTTACGAAGACGCCTTTCGGACAAATCCAGGTGGGCCTCCGGGATAACGAAAAGAGAATTGATTATCTCGGATACAAAATCCCTCAGACGAAAGCAATTATTTATGTCGTGTCCGGCGCCTTCACGGGCCTGGCGGGCTCCCTCTATGGATTATTCCACAACCTTGTATCGGCTGACGGCTCTCTTAGCGCCATGATCTCCTTCGCTCCCATCATTGCAGCTATGGTCGGTGGTGTGGGAAGTTTCTTTGGCCCAATATGGGGGACGGCGGTCTTCCAGATCATCGAGGAATTGACTCACCAATTCACGGACCGCGTAGAGCTGGTGATGGGTGCGACCCTCATCCTGGTCGTCATGTTTGCTCCCGCTGGTGTTGCGGGTTTTGTTAATACCATGAAGATGAAATGGTATGCTTATAATGCTTCCAAGGCAAAAAGGGAGAAAACGTCATGAATATATTGGAAACCAAAGATCTGCATCATGATTTCAGCGGGTTGAAAGTTTTATTTGGCATCGACCTGCAAATAGAGGAAGGCGAGCGACACGCCGTCATCGGGCCGAACGGCGCGGGTAAGACGACGTTGTTCAATACCATAACAGGCACGTACCATCCGAGCAAGGGAAAAGTATTTTTCAAAGGGAAGGACATCACAGGTTACAAGCCGCATACACTGGCCCGCATCGGGGTGGGACGTTCCTTTCAGATCACCAGCACGTTTACCCGATTGACGGCCTTCCAGAATATCCGGCTTGCGATACTGGCCAAACACGGCATTCGTTTTAATCTATTCCGGTATGTCGATAAGATGAAAGACATTACCCGCGAGACCGAAAATATGCTGGAACGGGTTAACCTGATCAATGAACGCAATTTGCCTGCCGGCCTGCTGTCTTACGGCAAATCTCGCGCTCTGGAAATCAGCATGGCCATGGCGACAGATCCGGAATTGATCTTGCTGGATGAATTTGCAGCGGGCATGTCGCGGGATGAGACCCATAATGCCGTGGCGCTGATCCGAAAGATGACGGAAGGGAAAACTGTGGTCATCATCGAACACGACATGGACGTGGTGTTTTCCCTGGCAGACCGGATCACCGTTTTGCACTATGGCAAAATTCTGGCGACAGGGAAGCCTGACGATATCCGTGACAATAAGGACGTGAAGGACGCTTATCTGGGCGATCTTCACGTCTGAGAGGCCCTATACGACAACATAATAATATGAGGTGAGCAAACATGCTACTGGAAATCAAAGATCTGAATACATTCTATGGCGAGAGCCATGTTTTACAGGGGCTTTCCCTGAATATTGCCAAAGGGGAGCTGGTTGCACTGCTGGGACGCAACGGCATGGGGAAGAGCACAACCCTGAAAACTATCATGGGATTGGTCAAGTCAAAATCCGGGCACGTGATTTTTGAAGGGATAGACATTACCGGTTTTCCCCCGTACAAGGCGGCCCGGGCCGGTATCGGTTACGTTCCTGAAGATCGGCGCATCTTCCCCCAACTTTCCGTTTATGACAATCTGCTTCTGGGCATCAAGGGTGGAAAGATCAAAAATCCCAACGATCCCAATGTCTGGACCATCGACCGCATCTATAGTCACTTTCCGAAGCTGGAGGAGAGGTGCAACCAGCAGGGGCGGTTTCTGTCCGGCGGAGAGCAGCAGATGCTTGCCATCGGGCGCTCGCTGATGGGGAACCCCAGGCTGCTTCTGGTGGATGAACCGACGGAAGGTCTGGCGCCGATCATGGTTCAGGAAGTGCGGGACATTCTGGAAGAGATCAACAAGAAGGCCGGGGTTTCCATTCTTCTGGTGGAGCATAACCTGAAGGTGGCGCTGTCTTTGGCACACCGGGTTTATCTGATGGGGAAGGCCCATATCGGCTATCAGGGTTCCGTGGAGGAACTCAGGAACAATAACGAAGCGAGAGCCAAATATCTGGAAGTGTAAGACGATATTAATTTTAAGTTAGGAGGTATGGATGGTGGATGTAAACGGTAAGGTGATGAGCGCCAAAGAAGCGATCAGCAGGTTCGTCCACGACAGTGACGCGCTGGTGATCGGTAATTATACCGTGGGAAGTTGCGCCGAACTCGTCTATGAGGTTATTCGGCAGGGCAGGAAAGGTCTAACCCTGTATTCGCAATCGGGCATCTTCGATGTTGAAACCATTGTCGGCGCCGGTTGCGTGGATCGTCTGGTGACGACATATTGTCTGCGGGCCGGGGGCAAGAAGGGCGGTTCGGCCGTGGAGAGGGCGTTGAATGCGGGTACACTGCAAATTGAGGACTATTCAAACTTTCAGTATAATGCGCGCCTGATGGCGGGGATGCACGGCTTTTCCTATATCCAGGTTCTGGAAGGCGCCATGGTCACGGATCTCTTCCATAAAAGAAGTTTTATGGGTGAAAACAAATTCCGTGTCATTAAGTGCCCCTACACCGGCAAGGATCATTTGACGGTGCCGGCGGCCAATCCAGATGTGTGCATCGTCCATGTGCAACGCTGCGACAAATTCGGGAATGCCCAGTACTGGGGCGCTCTGGGCAGCGTAGCCGCGGCCGCTCTGGCGAGCAAGCGGATCGTCGTTTCCTGCGAGGAGATTGTGGAGCACGACGTTATCCAATCGAGTCCCCATCTGACCCTGATTCCCGCTTATCGCGTCGATGCGGTGGTGGAGGTTCCCTGGGGGGCAAATCCGACGGAAGTGCTGGGTTATTATAACATGGACCAGTTTATGTACGGCCTGTTCATGATGGCCGACGGGACGGCGGACGGTCTGAAGGCCTGGATGGACGAATGGGTTTTCGGCTGTGAGAACCGTGCGGCTTATATTGATCATTATATCCAGAAATTCGGCAGCAAGGTGTTGGATGGAATTCGGGCCAAGGCATTTTATTCGGCGCCGGCCAATTATGGATCGGCCTTTACCTCGCGTTGGGATCGGGAAGGCAAGGAACGAAATATGGGGATGACGCTCCCAGAGTTTGAGAAAACGTTGAAGGAAAGGGGGAAGCTCTATGAGTAAACCTTATACACTACAGGAACTTTTAGTAATTGCCGTTGCAAAAGAAATTCGCGACCACGAAAATGTCATTCTGGGCGTGGGTCTGCCCACGACGGCCGGGGCGATGGCCAAGGCCCTGTACGCCCCTCATGCCACTCTTATGATGGAATCTGGGATTATCGATTTTGAGCCGCTTCTGCCCTTGAACCATATTGCCGATGCCCATTCCTGCCGTGGTTTTTCCTATGCGACGGATCTCTTTTCCGCCTTTACGATGACGTATCGTGGTTTTGTCGATGTCTGTTTCCTTGGCGTGGGGCAGGTGGATAAATACGGGAATCTGAACACCACCGCCATCGGAGATTATTATAAGCCGAAGATGAGACTTCCAGGATCGGGCGGCGCTGCCGATTTCATCTCTTATGCCAAAAGAACGGTACTCACGATGTTGGGAGGAAATTTCGTGAACAAATTGGATTATTTCACCTCTCCCGGCTATCTGGATGGCGGGGACAGTCGGGATAAATCGGGTTTATTCCCGAAGGGTTCTGGTCCGACGATGCTGCTTTCCACGAAAGGAGTTTTCCGGTTCGATCCGGTGACAAAAGAGATGTATCTGGCCCAGATCCATCCCCGCGTCACGATTGAAGATGTGAAGAAGGATGTGCCGTGGGATTTGAAAATAGCCCCCGACCTGTCGGAGACGCCTCGTCCAACGGATGAGGAAATTGATTTTATCAGGCGTTTTGCCCCGGCGATGTCGGCGGGCAGGGAACTGTCGATGGAGTTGACCATCGGGAACATGATGAAAATGCTCAAGGCTTAATTTGAGATACATAGAAAACCGATAGAGTTATTGATTGATTACAGGGAATGCAAAAAAAGCGAAGGGGGGAATTAGTCAGGTCAGTTAGCCTTAATGCGGCAATCATGCGTAAACGTGATCATCACGGGGTGGTCTTTTTACGGAGTTGAAAATTGTGACACTTGAGGAGGGAAATGAAAATGAAAAGCATTAGGAAGAGTTTAGCGATTCTCACGGGTGTTTTTCTGCTTTTTGCAATGGCGGTATATAGTCCGTCTCCAGCCATGGCACAGAAAGTGGAGAAAAAGGAAAAGGCACAGAACGTAGAGAAAAAGGACCAGAAAGCCAAACCGGCCACTAAATCGGATGCAATTGTTGAAACATGGTCCAAACCCAACGCGTCTTTTGATGCCAGCAAGATGGGCGATATGTCCGGCTATGACCCGGCCAAATGGGTCAATCCCGAAGGCGATGATACCATCAGGATCGCCGTGGTATGGCCCCATTCCGGTCCCGGCGCTCTAAACGGAGAACTCGCCTGGGCTTGTGTGACTTTCGCAGCTTACGATATCAACAAGCGCGGCGGTATTCTGGTGGACGGCAAGAAAAAGAAGATTGCGTTGTTCAAAGCCGACAGTATGTCCAAACCGGATCAAGCCAAAAAGATTTGCGAGCGGATGGTCCTCCAGGAGAAAGTCCATGTCCTGCTGGGCACATCGGGAAGCAATATCCAGAAAATTATCAATGAAGTGGCCCACAAATACAAAGTCATTGCCCAGAATGTCGGCGCCCTGTCTGATGAGCTTCAGGATGCGACAAACTTCAATCGGTATTCCTTCATGAGCTCCGATACCACCGAGTCCATTGGTCGCGGCATGGCCTATTATTACGGTCAGATTCGGAAAAAGGAAAAGAAGTTTTACATCCTCTGCCAGGATTACTCTTTCGGCCATCACATGGCTCAAGGGTTCAAGAATGGATTGAAGGAATATTTTCCTGAAGGTCAAATCGTCGGAGAGGATTACCATAAGCTTTTCATTACAGATTTTGCCCCTTTTCTCGAGAAGATCAAGGCCTCCGGCGCCGAGGTTGTCTGGACGGGCGACTGGCTCCCCGATGCAGGAAACCTGCTGAAGCAGGCTCGCCAAATGGGCATCATGATACCTTTTGCCAATCTCTTTCTGGATGAGCCGAACATGCTCAACGAAATCGGCGTGGAAGGGACCAAAGGACTGGTCAATATCAAACACTTTGAAACGGGGGGACCGGCGTTCAACTCCCCCGGTATGATCAAATATTATAAAGCCTGGAACGATGGATGGCAAAAAAGGTGGAAGACTGCGCCCTACGACACCCCTCTATTCCGGCATCCGATGGGAACCCTCGGGCATTGGACGCAGCAGATTTATTGGCTTTTCAGTGTAATTGAGCGGGCGAAGAGCACCGACCCCGAGAAGATCATCAAGGTCTGGGAAGGGGACACGTATCAGTATGTCAACGGTCGAATTGTCAAGATGCGGGCCTGCGATCACAAGTCGATCCAGGGTTTCCGGGTAGCCGAATTCGTGCCGCCGGCGGAACAGAAGGTGTCTTTCAATATGCCACCCTACATGTGGTATGAAAATGCATCGAATGTCGGGCCGTCATTTGAAATCCCGGCAGGAAAGGTGTTGCCTTTGATAGATCCGAAACTGGATCGGTGTGTAGGCAAGGATCCCTGGGGAAAATAACCAACAGATGGAGGTCGCTCTAAACACACGCGATCCCCATTTTTAAGAAAAACATGGATGAAGAACCCCGCCTTCGGGTGGGGTTCTTCTATGTGGATAAAGGCTTTCATTATAAAATCCCATAAGATTAAACCACGGTTATTTCATCACCGACGGCAATCATGCCTTCCGCTAAAACGCGGACGAAAATGCCTTCTTTGGGCATGACGCAATCGCCGACGGCATGATAGATTGCGCAGGGCGCCAAGCACGTCTTTCCGATTTGCGTGACTTCCAGAAACACATCAGAGCCGACTTTTATTTTCGTTCCCAAAGGCAAGGTGTATAGTTCGATGCCTTGTGTGGTCAGGTTTTCGGCAAAGTCGCCATGATTGACGTTTAATCCCTTCTGACGGATTTTTTCGATACTTTCCGAGGCCAACATGCTGATCTGGCGAATGGCCATGCCGAGATGAGCGTCGTTTTCCAATCCCTGTTCGGTCAGGGCGCGGCAGGCAGAGATGTTATGCTTTTTCTCGCCTTTTTTCTCGCTGATATTGACGGACAGTATTTTAGCCATGATTAATTCCTTACCGCGACAGCTTCAATTTCCAGCGGCGCGCCTTTGGGCAGAGCGGCAACTTCCACGGTCGAGCGCGCGGGCGGCTCGTCGGGGAAAAAACCGGCGTAAATTGCATTGACGGTGGCGAAGTCGCCCATGTTTTTCAAAAAGATGGTTGTCTTGATAATATTTTTCAAGGACAAACCGTTTTCTTCAAGAAGGGTTTGAATATTTGTCAAAACCTGACGGGCGGCCGGCTGAATATCCATGACGATTTCGCCGGTTTCCGGATTGAGCGGCAGTTGTCCCGATATGAAAATAAAGCCGCCTGCCTCCATGGCGATGGAGTATGGTCCCAAAGCGGGCAGCTTGGACGAGGTTAAAATTTTCTTGTCCATAATGTTTTCCATTTCTTTTTATTCAGGGTCGGGTAAGGACAAAGAGAGCATTCTGCGCAAACAAATTAGGCAGGAAATGAACGAGTCCTGACTTTCCCAGAAAATATTTTTGTTCAATCTTGATATGCTTCTTTTCACAGTAATCAATAAAGTCCCGAATCGTCAGAAAACGGATATTGGGCGTCTCAAACCAGTAATAGGGCAGAGCTTCATTGATCGGCGTCCTGCCGCGCAGAAAAAGGGTTGTGCGCGCCGAAAGATGGGCGAAATTAGGGAAGCCGACAATGACCTTGTGCCCTATGCGCAGCGCCTCCTGAATGACGAAATCCGCTTTTTTAATTTCCTGCATGATCTGATTGAGAACCACATAGTCAAAAGACTGGTCGGGGTAATCCTCCAGGCCGGTCTCAATGTCGCCCTGCAGGACGGTGAGGCCGTTTTCAACGCAGGTGTGCATCTGATCCTCATCCAGTTCGATGCCCTGCACCAGGGCGCTCTTCTGTTGTCGCAAAAGGGAAAGCAGTTCGCCGTTGCCGCAGCCCAGGTCTAAAATATGCGCTCCCTTGTGAACAATGTCCGCAATAATTTGATGATCAGGTTTCATGCTTTTATTCTTTTCATTTTAGCGCTCAATGTTGGCCAGGAAATTTTTAATTAGTCTTGTTTCATCGTCAATTTCGATCAAAAAAGCGTCATGGCCGTAAGTCGAGATCAGATCGAAATAGGTTGTGTAGGCGTGCTTTCTTTTTAAAAGACGGACAATTTCCTGGGACTGGTGGGAAGGGTAGAGCCAATCTGATTTAAATGAAATAACCAGAAATCGGACGGTGGTTTTTTTGATGTCCGGGATAAAGTTTTCACCGGAGAGATCAAGATAGTCCATAGCCTTGGTAATGTAGAGGTATGAATTCGCGTCAAAGCGCTTGACAAAATTATACCCGCGGTAGCGCAAATAGCCTTCCACTTCAAAGTCATCCACAAACTGAAAGCTGAGGTTGTCATTTTTAAGTTTACGTGAAAATTTTTCTTCTATGGACTGATCGCTCATAAAGGTAATGTGGCCGATCATGCGCGCCACCGCCAAGCCGTTTTCCGGCTGGCCGTGTTCGTAATAGTAACCCTTGCGCCAGGCCGGATCCGCCATGATGGATTGCCGGATGACTTCGTTGAAGGCAATTTGTTGCGGCGAATGCTTCAATGCCGTGGCAATCGGAATTGCGGACAGCACACGTCCGGGGCAGGCTGAAGCCCATTGCAGCGCCTGCATGCCGCCCATCGAGCCGCCGATGACGCAAAGAAGTTTTTCAATGCCGAGATGGTCGATCAAGTGGCGCTCGGCTTCCACCATATCCGCGATGGTAATCAACGGAAAATCCAGCGCGTAAGGCTTGCCCGTTTCAGGATTGATCGATGAAGGCCCGGTGCTGCCTTTACATCCACCGATCACGTTGGAACAGATCACAAAGTAAAGACGAGTGTCCAGCGCCTTACCCGGTCCAATCATGCCGTTCCACCAGCCGGGTGTTTTATCATCTTTGGACAGCCCGGCGGCATGGGCATCGCCGGAAAGCGCGTGACAAACTAAAATGGCGTTTGATTTAGCCGGGTTGAGCTTGCCGTAGGTTTCATAAGCCAGGGTGACAGGGCCGATACTGCGGCCTGATTTGAGCTGCAACGTATCGGGTGGCGTGGCAAAGGTAAAGTATTGTGTATGGACAATATCCAGTGAATTTTTTTTCATAAAATTGATCTCAAATAATTTTCAGCATTCTTTCAATCGCGCCCCTGGCTTGATTCATTGTCTCTTCCGGCACGGTAATTTGATAATCCATGTCTGTCAGCGACCGGAGAATCTTTTCCAGATTGATCCGTTTCATATTCGGGCAAACCGCTTTCTGGGATGCCGGGTAAAAATGTTTTGACGGATTTTCTTTTTTCATTCTATGAATAATGCCGATTTCCGTGCCGATGATGAATTCCATCGCGCTGTTTTCGTGAACATAATGGCACATTTTTTCCGTGGAGGCGACCACATCGGCCAGTTGGGTTAATTCCGGCGTGCATTCAGGGTGTGCCAGCACCTTGGCCTGCGGATGAAGCCGGCGGGCGCGCATGATATCCTCGGGTAAAATCCGGGCGTGCGTTGGACAAAAGCCTTCCCAGGAGATGAATTCATGCCCAACCTGCCGTGATACGTAGTGTGCAAGATACTTGTCAGGAACGAAAATGATCTCGTCATTACTTTTCAGGATATGCTGTACCATTTTCAGCGCGTTGCCCGACGTGCAGCAGTAATCGCAGTGCGCCTTCACTTCAGCCGTCGTATTAACGTAGCATAGAGTCACCGCCTGAGGATGTTCGGCCTGTAACGATTTGAGGCCCTCCGCATCGATCATATCCGCCATCGGACAGCCGGCTTTCCGGTCGGGCAGCAACACCATTTTGGAAGGGGACAGTATTTTCGCCGTTTCCGCCATAAAGTGAACGCCGCAAAACACAATCACGTCTGCGTCTGTTTTCGCCGCAGTCATGCTCAGTCCGAGAGAATCGCCGACAAAGTCGGCAATGTCCTGGACTTCAGGCAGTTGATAGTTGTGGGCAAGAATCACGGCGTTTCTTTCTTTTTTCAACTTTTCTATTTTTTTTATTATTTCCATGAAGAACTCTTATTATCCTTCTTTGATTTGTTTGGCTTTAAGCCTGGTGATTTTTTTGTCTTCCTGTCTGGCGACAAGGTGCGCGAGCGTGACGCCAGTCAGCGCCTCCTTGATCGTATTGCCGAGCTCGGTCCATGTGTCCCTTGTCGGGCAGAGGGGTGCTCTCTTACAGATACCGGGATCCTTTACGCAGTTCACCAGACAGGTTTCTCCGTCCACGGACTCCACAATATCACGCAATGAAATATCCTTCGGCTCCCTGGCCAGGATATAACCGCCGCGCGCCCCCCGTATGGATCGAATGAGTCCGGCAGCTCTTAAGGGGATAACGATCAAACTCAGGTATTTTTCCGATATATCTTCACTGGAGGCGATGTCCTTGAGAAAAACGGATTTATCACTGCCGGCGGTGGCCAGAGCAATCATCAGCCGGACGCCATATCTTGATCGGGTGGATAGTTTCATGATCATCCTCAGTAAAGACTATTCTAATGCTAGTAATTAAGACAGAAATTGATATTTGTCAAGAATTTTACCTGAAAAAGAATCGAACAATTGCCGGGATTCAGTAATAGATATTCGGATGCTTTAGCTATCGGCATCGGAAGACTTGACTGACATGCCGGGTGATCAATATTTTCACTTAATGATTGCTTTTCAGTTCGGAAGTTGTTACTTTTATCACCAATTCAATGCGAGAGGACAAAGATCAGTTTGAAGAAGATAGCGGTATTTGTTTTGTGCTTGTTTTTTTTGCCGGTTGCGATTTTTGCGGCTGAGCGATCTTTGAAGCCACTTGCTGTAAAGGCAGCGATGCTAGTGGAAATGAATACCGGCAAAGTGCTTTACCAGCAAAATGCCGATAAGATGATTCAGCCCGCCTCATTGTCCAAGATCATGTCGCTGTATTTAATTTCCGAAGACATTGCCGAGAAGAAAGCCGGTTATTCCGACATCGTCACGATCAGTGCCAATGCCGTTCAGACAGGTGGTTCTAAAATGCTCTTTGAATCGGGCGCCCAATGCGAAGTATTTGATCTGGTTAAGGGCATGGCCATTCATTCAGCCAACGACGCCTCCGTCGCCCTGGCTGAACATTTCGGGGGCAGCGTGGAGCAATTTGTTGAGAGGATGAATGCCAAGGCAAAAGCGCTGGGAATGAAACACACCCACTTTGTCAATCCCCATGGTTTGCCGAACAGGAAACAAATAACAACCGCCCGCGATATTTACATGCTGTCACGTGAATATCTGCGGTGTTTTCCAAATTCGCAAAAAATTCATTCCATCGAACGTTTTATTTTTAATGATCATATTCTGACCAACCGCAATGATCTCCTTAACAAGTATCCGGGAGCAGACGGGCTCAAAACAGGCTATGTGGGCGCTGCCGGTTTTCATTTGGTCGCAACGGCTGTCCGAGGCGGCACAAGACTGATGGCCGTTGTTTTGGGTGCAAAAAATCCAACAATTCGCTCTCAGCAGACGCAAAAACTGCTGGATTACGGCTTTAGCAAAGTCGGCGATAAAAAAACAAAAAACAGGATTGGCGGGTAAAATCCGACGAGACGAAACTCTCCCTGTTTGAGAGGTGTTCAGAAGGGTTTTGACGCTTTACGGCGATGGATCAACGGACTTGTCTGACTTGCTGCCGGACTTTAGACTATCAGAGAAAACATAGAGCTTATCACCGGGCGCAATTTTTCTGGTGCCGATCGAGTTCCAAATCGTCAGAGCTCTGAAGGGCACATTGAAGCGGGCGGCAATGCCTGTGAGGGTGTCTCCTTTTTTGACGGTATAAACGGAATCATTTCTCAGAGCAAGCCATTCTGCCACGAGTTTATCGTAACGTTCGTAAAAAGCGGTTGCAGACCCTTTGGGAAGGCTTATCTGATGGGTTCCGACAGGAAGATGATAGAACTTGATTTGCGGGTTGAGGTCTTTAATGATTTTGAAATACGTATTGGCTGCCTGCGCGATGACATGAAGGGATACGGGTTGACTGGTCTGTATTTCCACCGTGTCAAATTGGCTGGGTGAATAAAGATCATCTTTGGACAGCACATAACCGAATTTTGCCGGATTGGATATGATGATTTTTGCCGCCAAGATTCGGAAAACATATCTCTGTGTTTCCTGATTTAAGTAAAGCTGGTAATAGTTATTAACTTTCTGCACCAGGATTTCAGATTTCAGACCGTCTTCACCCATGTTATAAGCGGCTGCAGCGAGCGTCCAGGAGCCGAAGAGCGCATAAAGATCCCTGAGATATTTAGTTGCCGCTTGTGTTGCTTTGTAAACGTTTCTCCTTTCATCAATGTCGTTGCTGACATCGAGGCCGTATCTTGTTCCCGTGCCTTCAATAAACTGCCAGTATCCCATGGCCCCTTTATTAGAGAAAACAAGCGGTCGCAAGGAGCTTTCCGCGATAGTGATATACTTGAGATCATCCGGCATGGATTGGGCTTTCAGAGCCTTTTCAATATCGGGAAAGTAGCGATTGGCGCGTTTCAGCCAGAGGACAATCTCACCGCCGTTATTCAGCGATACCAGCAATTCTCTTTCCAGTCTTTCTCTCACGTCGGGGGCGGCAAGCGGGACAGGTTCACCGCAGAAGCTAAGAGGCTCGGTAATCCTGATCGCCTCAATTATTGCCTGTCCGGTGGATTGTGACGTTCCACTCTGGGCATGACCCGTTGATAAGCAGACGATACAGACGATGATGGTTATTAATCCGGCGATAAAATATTTTAATGTTGTCATATCGGTCCGGCATGCGCCGGGTCTTACTCCGGCCCAAAGGCCGGTGAATACCGGGGGCATCCAGAAATAAAGCAATGAGCCGTAAACGATCTTATTCAACAAATGACCTCCCGTGAATGAAATATTATCATGTGATTATTTGGTTTCGGTTTTCGGCTTCAGGGAAGGATTGGCCATGTTGTCGCGGATTTCTTTAAATTCCCTGGCGGCGCCTTCTTTGATTTCCCTGGACTGTTGAACTGCCGAGTCTTTCGCTTCTTTCAAACCTTTCGGGATATCTTCTTTCATTGCTTTGGCATCGCGGACAATCGCATCTTTGCTTTCCTGGTAAACGTTAACGGCTCCGGTTTTCAAATCTTTGGCTTCATCAGCAACCGAAGCGCCGACGCTTTTCCTCGGTGTTTTCTTGACTTCGTCGGTAGCCTGGGCGGTTATGCCAAGGCCGAGAAGGAAAAAAATGGAAAACAGGCAAACCATAAAATGTTTCATTATGTTTTCTCCAATTAAATGTTTTCTGAAAGTCATGATTTATTGCTGACGAAAAGTATAGACAAAATGGACATATTTGTCAATGAAGGGATAGGGCATGAAGGGATAGGGCGGGTGTCAGCTAAGTGTTGAGTGCCACGACATCGTGGACACTCATATGTTTAACGTAGCTTGTAATTGAACTCATCAACCTGGGTTTTGTCCCAGAAAAGTTTAATTTTTTGCTCTTTGACATCGATCGTAGCCACCACATATTCGAGGGCCAATTCAGGCGCAACAGGAAACAGTTCAGCGAAGATATTGAGCTTCATGTTACTTCGGATGAGGCGTACGATGTGATAGCGCCCGGTTTCCGGTTTCTTCAACCGATAGTGCGGTGCCTCTTCCTGCTTCGGGAATCTCAACTTTATCTTAACAGCAACAAGCGCTTTCAGTGGTGTTTTGCCGCCAAGCTTGCTATAGCGATAGCTGCTGTTGTGACGCTGCTCAAATTCAAGCGCTCCGGTTGTCAGGTCGTCTGGCGTCGTCATGATAACCTTTCCAAGAAACTTCTGCTGGTAATGGTCGTTGAACTTTTCTATCACGCCGTTACGCCACGGCTCGGCCATGGGAATGAACCAGACCCTTTTTGTCTTTTTCAAAGGTGTTTTTGATTAGTTTATATACGCGTTGGAGACTCTTTTAAGAAATGCTCAAGCGTCTGTGCTCGAAAATCATTTTTCATGCCCACGACCGTTTTTTATGACTTCAAAAAAGGGGGCTTACTTCTCAGGAATCATAAGAAAACAACGTCCCCTTGTTCTTCCTGAAAGATATGCCCGGCAGTATCACTGAGGGGTGCCGGGGTGCTGTTCACTGGCGGTTCAATGCGCAGCGAGTGACTTTAAAAAAGGCTGCGCCCTGCGGCGCAGCCTAAAATCGTGATTTCTAAGTTTTTAACAATTTTGTGCTAACCCCAGCTTTTCTCCGCTGCCGCGTTTTTTCCGGCGATCCGGCCGAAAATAAGACAATCGAGAGTTGCACAGCTGCCCAGACGAACCGCGCCGTGTACGCCGCCTGTGACTTCGCCGGCTGCGTAGAGTCCGGGAATGGGCTTGTCCGTCATAACATCCATTGCCTGAGCTTTGGCATTCATGTGAATACCGCCCATAGTATGGTGAATTTTCGGTGTGAGACGCAAAGCATAGTATGGGCCGGGACCGAGCGGTTTTTGGTTTTTCTGCAAATATCTGCCCCATTCCGCATCTTTGCCTGCGAGGACTCCCTTGTTGAATTTTTCGATCTCCTCTTTGAGGGGTTCCACGGGGCAATTATAAGCCGCTGCCATTTCTTCAATGGTTTCATATTTTTTGACGACGCCTCTTTCCATCAGTTTAGGCAAAGCTTCCGCGATGGCTTTCTGTCCATAAGCATAACCTGCGGCATCCGTAAAGGCGATGCATTTGTTGCCTACTCTGATAATCGCGTCGGCACGGATTTTCCTGTCAGCCAGTTCGTTGACAAAACGCTTCCCGGTTTTGGTGTCAATCCAAAGACCGTACATCCCGCCTAAAAGTTGCGCGAAGAAAGGAGATAGTCCCATCCCCTTCTCATCCGGGCTGCCCCACGGACCGAGCTGAATCCAAGAAAGCTGTAGCGGGGTGCAACCGATGCGGAAAGCTTCGCGCAGGGCTTCCGCTGTGGCGCCGGGTTGATTGGTGCTTGGAAACTCGGCGATCAGACGGGGATCCTGAATGGTCCGGAAAGCAACGTCATTACCGAAACCGCCTGTTGCCAGAATGACGGCTTTTTTGGCTTTAATGTTCTTTAATTTGCCGCTATCCGCATTCGGGAAAACATACTTGTCCCGGATCTGGACGCCTTTGATCCGTCCATCTGCATCGCGGTAAATCTGGGCCAGGAAACTTTGTGTTTTGGGTTCCACGCCCAGCGCTTTGAGTTTGGCAAGCTGCTGGGTGACAATGGCCGCACCGCTCTGATTGTGAGTGCTGTACATGCGGGGAACGGAATGCCCACCTTCCTGAGTGACTTTGTCTTTATACTCAACACCCAGTTCGTTGATGGTCCACTGGACAGTCTCGTTGGACTGGTAAGCCACCATCTTGGCCAGATCAACATGGTTTAAGTTGAGGCCAGCGGCCAGCATATCCTTAAGCAGCAAATCCGGTGAATCCTGAATGCCTTCTTTTTGCTGCATGGGTGATCCCGCCGCCGAGACAACGCCGCCGTTGATAATCGAATTGCCACCGGGTGTTCGCATTTTTTCATAAACGACCACGGACGCTCCGGCTTTTTTTGTTTCGTATGCTGCAGCCAATCCCGAAAAACCGCTTCCGATGACCACTACGTCATACGTTTCATCCCATTTTTGGGGGAGTGCTGCCGCTTCCGCCTTCCAGGGTGTTAGCGCCACGCCGCTTGTAGCCAGTCCTGCGACGGCTGCTGCGCCTCCAGCTGCTTTTAAAAAGTTTCTCCGGGTTAACGATGCGCTTTGCTTTCTTTCTTCCGACATAATTTGCCTCCTTAAATCCTGATTGTGGTTGAATTGAATGAATCTATATTTTCACC
>CAYGNV010000012.1:0-23691 GCA_964351355.1 uncultured Smithella sp. | reverse complement strand
CCGGTCATAACCATGCGGCCTGTTCCTTCCATGATGGATGCTTCAATGGCCAGCAATTCGCCTCCGACTTCCGTCCAGGCTAACCCGGTAGTCAAACCAATCTGGTTTTTCTCTTCTGTTTCGCCATGACGGAATTTCGGAACACCCAAATACTTCGGTATGTTTTTGGAACTGATTACAATTTTTTTCCGGGCGCCGTTACTGACAATTTCTTTGGCAACTTTGCGGCATACTGACGCAATCTCTCGTTCCAGATTACGTACCCCCGCTTCCCTTGTGTATTCCCGGATAATTCGTAGTACTGCGCCTTTGGTAAACTCAATATTCTCAACGGCCAGACCATTGGCTTCCGTTTCCTTCGTCAGGAGGAATTTTATTGCGATTTGCAGTTTCTCCTGTTCCGTGTAACCGGCAATACGGATCACTTCCATTCTGTCCTGCAAGGGCGCCGGTATGGTCTGCAAAATATTAGCTGTAGTGATGAACATAATGTCAGATAAATTATAATCCACATCCAGATAATTATCATTGAATGCGAAATTCTGCTCAGGATCAAGCACTTCAAGCAAAGCTGAAGAGGGATCGCCGCGAAAATCGGAGCTGAGTTTATCCACTTCGTCCAGACAGAAGACAGGATTATTCGAACCCGCTTTTTTGAGCGATTGAATGATTTTTCCCGGCATCGCGCCGATATAGGTTCTGCGATGACCGCGTATTTCTGCTTCATCGCGGACGCCGCCCAGGGATATGCGAACAAACTTTCGGTTTGTGGCGCGGGCTACTGATTTGGCAATCGACGTTTTTCCAACGCCGGGAGGCCCGACCAGACAGAGAATCGGTCCTTTATTTTTTTTAACCAGGGATTGAACAGCCAGATATTCAATGATTCTTTCCTTGACCTTTTTCAATCCATAGTGGTCTTCATCGAGGATATTTTCTGATTCTTTCAAGGTGTGTTTATTCTCTGTGACGTCCGACCAGGGCATATCCAACAGCCAGTCGATATAATTGCGAACAACAGTGGCTTCCGCCGACATAGGCGCCATCATCTGCAATTTTTTAATTTCCTGGCGAACTTTCTTTGTTGCTTCCTCAGAGAGCTTCTTCTGTTTGAGCCGTTTTTCCAGATCTACTATTTCATTCTTAAAATCATCTTTTTCGCCCATTTCCTTCTGGATGGCGCGCATTTGTTCATTAAGATAGTAATCTTTCTGTGTTTTCTCCATCTGCTTTTTGACGCGGCGCTTGATTTTTTCTTCAACCTGTAGAATTTCTATTTCAGAGAGCATCAGTGAATAAATGGCTTCCAGCCGTTCGCTGATGTTGTAGATTTCCATAATCTTTTGTTTATCTTCCAGTTTTACATTGAGATGCGTAACCACTACATCGGCAAGCTTGGACGGGTCTTCAATTGCGGCAATCGTGCCCATCATTTCCACATGAACCTTCTTGCTGAGTTTCAGATAGAGCTCAAAAGATTCTTTGATGCTGCGCATCAGCGCCTGTTTTCTGATGTCATTCGGATCATCATCGACATCTTCAATATCGGTAACTTTCACGAGAAAGAAATCGTCATTTTTGAGATATTCCTGGATAGACCCGCGCGTCTTACCTTCGACCAGCACCTTCACAGTTCCATCTGGTAAACGCAGCAGCTGGATAATAATGCCTATCGTTCCAACCCGGTAAATGTCTTCCTCTGCGGGATCATCTTTTTTCGCGTTTTTCTGGGCTACCATGAAAATTCCTTTTTCGTATTTCATGGCGGATTCCAGAGCGGCAATGGACTTTTCCCGGCCGACAAATAACGGCACAATCATATGCGGAAAAACAACCACATCCCTCAGTGGTAAAAGAGGAATGATGTTCGTTTTATTTTGGTCATTATAGTTTTGCTCTTCGGTCATTCAATTTTCCTAAGTAGTTTTTTGTTATGCGGACTCAGATTTCGTATCGTATATCAAAATGGGTTTTTCCTTGTTGCTAACAACTTCCTCACTGATTATACACTCTTTCACATCTCGCTGCGACGGAATGTCGTACATCACTTCGAGCATCGTGTTTTCCAGAACGGAACGTAAACCACGCGCACCGGATTTTCGTTCCATGGATAATTTGGCGACACAGCGCAGTGCGCCATCGGTAAATTTCAGATTGACGTTTTCCAGTTCGAATAATTTCTTATATTGTTTGATAATCGCATCTTTAGGTTCCATTAAAATTCGAACCAATGAGGCTTCATCCAGATCATCCAGTGTGGCAATAACAGGCAGACGTCCGATAAATTCGGGAATAAGACCGAATTTGAGCAGATCTTCAGATCGAACTTCCGCCAGCAACTCTCCAATTCTTTTTTCTTTTTTGCTTCTAATTTCCGCACCGAAGCCCATCGTGTTCGTGCCGATACGTTTGGAAATAATGCTTTCCAGATCATTGAAAGCGCCGCCACAGATAAACAGAATATTCGTGGTATCAACCTGGATGAATTCCTGTTGCGGATGCTTGCGGCCGCCTTTCGGTGGAATATTGGCCATAGTTCCTTCCATGATTTTGAGCAGAGCTTGCTGAACACCCTCGCCGGAAACATCCCGGGTAATGGAAGGGTTACCTGACTTTTTTGCGATCTTGTCTATTTCATCAATATAAACAATTCCTTTTGATGCGCGTGCAACATCATAATCAGCATTTTGCAGCAGACTTAAAATGATATTTTCAACATCTTCACCTACATATCCAGCTTCAGTCAGAGTGGTGGCATCCGCTATCGTAAAGGGAACATTGAGCATTTTTGCTAGTGTCTTTGCCAGTAATGTTTTTCCCGACCCTGTAGGACCGACCAAAAGAACATTACTTTTCTGAATTTCAACACCATCTGTAGAACTCACATTGGAAAATAGCCTTTTATAATGATTATAAACTGCTACAGATAGTATTTTCTTTGTTTTTTCCTGACCGATGACATAGGAATCAAGAAATTTTTTAATTTCCTTTGGTTCAGGCAAAACATTTTTAGGGCCTTTTTCTATTGTCTTTTCTTCTTCTTCAACGATACAACGGCACAGTTCGATACACTCATCGCAAATATAAGCAGTCGGACCGGCGACTAATTTACGGACTTCGCTTTGCATCTTCCCGCAAAATGAACAAAAAAGCATACCTTGACCTCGATTATCTTTACTTCTTTTTATCACTTAAATTCTCCTTATTTAACGCCGGATAACGCAGGTTTTCTCACTACTATTTCATCAATTAAACCATAGTCTTTAGCTTGATGACTGGTCATAAAGTAGTCGCGTTCCGTATCATTCATAATTTTTGCCAGTTGCTGACCGGTTAATTCAGCCATGATTTTGTTTAATTCATCTTTTAGTCTCAGGATTTCTCTGGCCTGAATGTCAATATCCGTCGCCTGACCCTGAAAACCACCCAAAGGCTGATGGATTAAAATTCGTGAATGTGGCAGGGCAAACCTTTTTCCTTTTTCACCAGCCGCCAGAAGAATTGCCGCCATGCTGGCCGCCTGCCCCATGCATACCGTGGAAATTTGAGGTTTAATATACTGCATTGTATCATAAATAGCCATGCCAGAACTGACATGTCCACCGGGTGAATTCAAATAGAAAAAAATTTCTTTATCCGGGTCTTCGGCTTCCAGATAAAGCATTTGGGCAACAACAACATTAGCGACATTATCGTCGATCGCCGTCCCCAGAAATATGATTCTGTCCTTTAAAAGACGGGAATAAATGTCAAATGCCCTTTCGCCTCGACCATCCTGTTCCACGACCATGGGTATTAAATTCATTAAACAGTCTCCTGTTCCATTCCAATTTTTTCAACCACTTTAATATTGGCCTCACGTTCGATAAAGTCAAATACCTTTTTCTGGATAATTTCCGATTTCAAAGAGTCCACTCTCTCTTCATTGTTATATGCGCTTTTGACCACTTCATAATCCGTGTGGTGAACATCAGCTAATTCTTTGATATGATTATCAATTTCATCTTCAGAGACCGTAATGGCTTCTTTTTCGGCTATTTTTTTGAGGAGCAGAAAGGATCTAACCGTCTTTTCCGCGTCCTGCTTGAACTGATCGTGCATGCCAAAGCTCAGTTCCATCGCGTTTTTTTCATCCATGCCGGCGGATTTCATCCTTTTTTGCGTATCCGATATCATATAGAAAATCTGTCGCTCCACTAGTGACGGCGGCGCTTCAAATTCGTTGGCCTTAAGAACGGCTTCCGTTATTTTATCTTGCAACTGTAAATCGCTCTGGCGTTTGCATTGATCTTCCATTGATTTTCGCACATCATTCTTTAAATCTTCCAGAGTATTGTACTTGTCGAAATTTTTAATGAATTTTTCATCGATTTCAGGCAGTTTTTGTTCTTTGAGACCTTTGATGGTCACCGTAAACACAACATCCTTGCCTGCCATCTTTTTCTCATTATAATCGACTGGAAATGTGAGATTGATCTCTTTTGTTTCGCCGCTTTTCATCCCTACGAGTTGCTCTTCAAAGCCGGGAATAAACCTTTTCGATCCCAACTCCAGCAGGAAATTGTCCGATTTAAGTTCTGGAAGCGCTTCACCATTCAGCGTTCCGGCAAAGTCAATCGTTACAAAATCACCCATCGCAGATTGCCGATCCTCCGTGATATCCTGCATAGTGGCAAACATCTTGCGGATTTCCTGAAGACGTTTATCCATGTCTTCTTCAGATACGGAAATGTTTGTTTTTTCTAAGTCCATCCCCCGATAACCTTGCGGTTCAAAAGCCGGTTCCGTTTCAAAAGAGGCGCTGAAGGCAAAGTCCGTGTTTTCCTTTAATCCATCCTGCTCGATTTCCGGACGGGAAAGCGTTACAATCCCCCGGTCATCAAGTTCCTGCCAATAGTATTTGTTGACAACGTTGGTAATCGCCTCCCCTTCGGCATCGGCTTTGAAATGATTTTCCAGTATCTTGCGGGGGATTTTTCCCGGACGGAAACCTTTTATCTTGGCTTTTTTGCCAATATCACGATAAACATTTTCCAACTCATCTTTAACAAAAGCCCAGGGTATCTCAAATGATATTTTTTTCTTAACCTGGCTGATATCCTCTACTTTTACGGAAAGCTCACTCACTCCTTTATTCTCCTTATTCTAAATTATTATACGTTTTCATTCTGGTGCGAGAGAGGGGACTTGAACCCCTAACCGCTTGGGCGGGCTGGATCCTAAGTCCAGTGCGTCTGCCAATTCCGCCACTCTCGCCTTTTGATTATTTTGGAATTATATATGCATTACTCAAAATGTCAACGCGGATTATTATCGGCGCACTGCAACAAAACCAGTCAAATTAAGCTTTTCATTGGTCGCGTTCTGTAAATGATAATTCGATTTAATGCAAGAAAAATATTGGAAATGGTCGGGGCGAGTGGATTTGAACCACCGGCCCTCTGAACCCCATCTGTTTACAAATTAATCATCCCAGCACCTCCAGCATCTCGGCTACAACCACGACGCTGCCTTCGTCTTCGCAAGTTAGTTCTATAGGGTTGAAATCCTTATTGACGGGCTTTAATGAAACTTTAATATGCCGCCAGGTTCCATCCTCGGAGACCGCTTTTTCGCTCTCGTAGCGTTTGACCGTAAAGCGCTGTCCGGTTTCCGGATCTGTTGTGTCGCGCAAAAGAACGACAACTGTCCGGCCTTGGCGTGTCCCTTCGACCTGCGAACAGAAGAGGCAGTATGCGCCATCGGGAATCATTGGCTCCATGGACTTGCCCAACACCTGAGCCACAAACATGCCCTTCCGTAAGCGTCGTCCCGTATCGATCTCCACCCAATCGACTTCCCATTCCTCATCTCTCAAGGTCTTTGGTTCTCCGAAATCGCCAGCAGCAGCCTTGAGCGGCATTAGTGGCAAACAGTTGACGAAACGGTCTTGGGGACGAGGGCGTACGATCCTCAAGACAAAGCGCCCACGTTCAGCGTCTGCCTCCTTGCCACGCCGAAACCAGGAGGTGTCCGTCCGCAGTGCTTCCCGAAGGTCTCCAGCGTTGAGAAAACCAGCCAGTCTGCGAAAGTGCCTTGTCATGGCGTTTTCATCGAAAAGGTCGCTAACGGCAATTTCGATCACCTCGTAGCCATTGTTGCGCAGCCAGGAGCGGATGCGTTGATCCTGCTCTGCAGTGGCGGGGTTTCCGTGCAAATGACCGCTTAAACCGTCCAGGTAAATGCACACCCCTTCATCCTCGTCATGATGATGCGCATGGTAGATGACATCCGGAGTGGTTGTTCCGATGGCGCGGTCCAGACGGATCTGCCGTCCTCGAATGCCTTCTTCGAAACCGGCATCCAAAAGAAGCTGTCTCAAGCGCCGTTCCGCTTCATTAACCGGATGGGACCCTTCTTCAGGCATCGGAGACGGCTGTTTTACCGGAATCTCATGGCTCACAGACAAGTGCCCTCCCCATGCGGCAAGTCGTTCCTGCGCGACTTTACGGTCGAGGTATTTGTGGTAATAGCCATTGCGGAAGGTTTGCAGGCAGTCAATGCACGATTTTTCACAGACCGAAGGACAAGTTTGAAGCACATCTTGCGCCACAGCGGCAATTTCCTCAAATCGATCGCAGATTTGATCAAGAAGTCCTGAGCCACCGGGCATGGGGTCCCACAAAAGGGCATCGACCTCGTCGCGGTCCACATGACCGATGACAAGAATCTGCAAATCGTCTAGATGCATGTCCAATACCCTTGCCGCCGCAAACCGCAAGGCTTCGAGGACACTGTAAGCGGTTGTTTGATCCGGACATGCCGGCAAAGACAAGACATCGGCCACAACATCGGCAAAAAAGCCGACCGGAATAATTGGCTTCCCGCATCGATCCTGATGCGTCTGCATGAAATGATCGCGTTGCCGCTCGGAGGAAAGGGGTGAAATGCTTTGCCCGCAAACGCGGCATACGGGATAGCCGATTCTGTCGAAACGATCGATAGCCGTGGACGAGCCGACATTAACCATCCTCAGCCTTACGCCGCGGCGATGATGAACAGGCTGTATGCCCCATCTGTAAGCCCGTCCGCCATTGTGCTGGTCTCGCTCTATTCCGTAAACAGCCACCCCCATCTGGAACCGCAGCTCTTCTTCATCAGAAATATGCGACTGATGAACCAGATCGACATCACAAATGGCAATGGTCGGCAGGACAGAGGCTCCAAGGGTTGTTGACGGGACGCCCAGATTCGTTTCCTTTACTGCCTGACGCTCTCTGGACACCTCAAAAACCGGCATCTCAGCCCTTTGTTCATCTATATCACGATGGAAGCGGCGGGCAACAAAACGGTTCCCGTTGGCGTAGATCAAGTTGCCCGGCACATATTCCCGGAGGGCAAAACCGGGGGGCCGGGGCAATACAAAAGCCATGGCCCCGGTGCGCCAGAACGGAATTTCGGCCGTGCCTAAAATGGAGCCGATCTCCAGTCCATAGCCGGGGAGAAATCCTTCCGCCGCCAGTACGCCGAATGTATTAACGTCGTCATACCCCTCCGCTTCACGGCGGGTGCGCCTAGCCGTGCCTTTCAGACGCTTCACAAGGGCATCGCAGCGTCTGAACAGGGCTTCATCTTCCGGCTCCAGATCACCCTGCCTTTCCCGAACGCCATTGAGGCGTCGAATCTGTTCCAGCGCCCACAGCAGACGGCTTTCCAGGCGGGCAAGGACCGCCACAAGCGCATCAACCATCCCTTGCACATGGGCACGAAGCGCTTCCGGCTTTGTCACATCCGCATCCGCCGCCGGCCATCTCTGTCGAAAAACGCGTTCCACATATTCGCAGAGGTCATTGACGTTTTTTTCGATCAAGTTTCTCAGAGGGGTGAGATCCGCAAGCCTATCCCTGACACGCCCGCCTTCGAAGAGATATGCGGAAACCTGGTCCGGCAGGCACGTTTTCAACGTATCTTCAATGTCCCGTCGTTCAGCAGGCGTCCGGGAGCTGTCGCGCATATATTGATGCAACTTTGTTATGACTGCCGCATGGACATGTTTGGCAACCATCAGTTCATTGCGCAGGTTGAACGCGGGCGGATCAACCTGACCAGCGAGAAGTTTGAGCGGTTCGGCAAAATAGGCGCGATCATGCGAAACCGGCCGGCAATAGGTAATATCGACTGCCATGCGGTGTCGCCTGCCGGCGCGGCCTGCCCGCTGCCAGTAATTGGCGGGCAATGGCGGGACATTGCGCATCAGGATTGCATCGAGTTTGCCGATATCGACGCCGAGTTCGAGAGTCGGTGTGCAGACAAAGGCGTTGACCGCTTCGGAATCGCCCTTGAACAGATTTTCAAGGCGCTCCCGTTCATCGTGGGGCACCATAGCGGTGTGCTCTTCCGGACGGAGCATGGAATATCCCTGATCCAGGAGCTGCAGGTCATAATTGTCCGGATCTTCACGGACAAATTCCAGACCGCCGTCACAGCGCCAAGCGGGGCAAAGCATATTTGGGGACCGCCGTGTCGTCCGGCGGCGGCAGTTGCGGCAGCGATAAACCCCGTGATTTTGCTGGAGGCGCAGCACATCGGCATTAAGCTGATAGACGCCGCTGACATTCGGCAGAGGATTGCCCTTTGACCCCTTGAGGCGGACCGGCACGAGCAATTTTTTGTCCACGAGAAACCGGAACAGCCCTTCCAGAAATCCTTGTGCATTCTCCGAAGGCACTCCCCACTTTCTGGCCATCTGACGGATCGTCGTATCGCCGCGCTCGCTGAACCACTGCGCAACTAATTCCTGTTTTTCATTTATTTCCCGATGGAACTTTGTGCCCACGGGGGCGCCCAGTTGAGGCAGGTATCCCTGTTGGATTTCCTGATCGCCATCCATCCAGTAGTGAGTAAATACTTCCCTTTCCGGATCGAAAAGAACGCGCTTGCGGCGTAAATAATCGAGAAGACCGGCAACGCCATCGCGGAGATCCTCGGGAGGCATGCCAAGAGCATGGGCATTTTCCTGTATCCACGGCAATGCCGGGTTGAGTCCTTCATAGTCCACCTTCATCCGTCCCCAAGGCTCAAGTCCGATGGACTGCCTGGCGGAAAGCGTGACTTCCCGAAGCACTTGAATCCGGAGAAATTTACGCCGCTCCTGTTCGTGTCGGCCGCCGCTGCCTTCGCGGCGGACAACCTGCCAGACTTCGGGGACAAGAGCGCGCGAGAGGGATTCATCCTTTTCCAGAATTTCGTCGAGATGCATGGCCAGATCGCCAATGGACATGGCCCCGCCTTTGAGGCCGTCAGCCATCAGTGCGCGGAGACGGAAGCGGCGGGCGTGATCCTTCATCCATCCTGCCTGGAAGGCCGCATCCTGACGGTTGTCGCAGAAAACCAGCAGCCGGGGCCTCTCCGAGTTGTGCACCATATCCTGCGCCAGGACATGAACGTCCGCAACATTGGTGGCGCGGACGGGGCGGGCCGGTTCCCTGTAAGTCGTCCCGATAACCCGTCCATTGGCTCCGCAGGACAGGCAACTCGTGAGGAAACCCGGATTGTCCTTTTTTTGCCGGACGGCATAAAGCACAACCGGAACGCCTGTCATCCCGCAATGGCAGCAACGACTGACACTGGTTGGATGCGCGGCGCCGCAGCTCCGGCAAAAATACAGCGCGGCCGTCCGCTCGTGGTCATCAAGATCTTCGTCCTCACTGCCGCCGACGATGCGATCCAGCAATACCACACGCCTGCCGCCCTGGCTTTCTTCCAGAGGCAGCCAGAAGAAACCGTCGCCGTCAGCCTCGCCGCCGCCGGGACGCCGTCCGGAAAAATCAAAGTCCTTCAGATAAGCAATAAAATAATGCTGCCCACAGGTGGTGCAGGTGGTTACGGGGAAGTGGG
Organism: uncultured Smithella sp.; assembly: GCA_964351355.1. GTDB lineage: Bacteria > Desulfobacterota > Syntrophia > Syntrophales > Smithellaceae > UBA8904. Next base: position 13,815 of record CAYGNV010000012.1, on the reverse strand, counting down.
CATTTCGTTCCTTCTCGCCTTTCGCCTCGATTTCATCTTCGGCAGCGAGCCAGAGCTTCGGCCCTGCTTCACTTTCCGGAAAGGTCACAACAGCGCCGCTGATACCCCGAATAAAGCCATGCACAACCGGTCGAACAAGCGGCCTTCCTTCCTTTCTCGCCGCCGCACCCAACGTAAGCCAGGATAATATTTCTGCCTCGTTGACGGAGCGACCGATTTTCTCACCTATCATTTCAGGGAGTTCGTGAAGCGGACGGGGCAAGGCAAGCGACTCGCTCAATTGAAAGACCAATTCATTTTGTGAAAGGGCGTCATACAAGGATTCCGGACAATTTCCCGTCGGAAGATTAGCTGAAGCCAGGTCGTGATAGACTGCGCGCAGCGCTGCTCCATCGCCATGGACATCTTCTACCGCCGACACGCACGCATTAAGTATCTCGCCCGTATCCTTCTTGGGAAGAGGGGGCGTTTTGCGTTTGGGAGCCCATACCTCCTGTTCATACGCCTCACTCACCGTTACGACCGACGCCTTGTCCACGCCAAAAAAGCGGCTGGCAAAATCACTGGCGGCATTCGGGTTCCTCTGATCCGCAATGGTCGCCGACGTGGCAATGCATACCGTCTCCCGGGCATCCCGACTGCAAAATGCCCGCAGACGGCGGATAAGGCAGGCTGTTTCAGCTCCCTGAGCGCCGGCAAAGGTGTGAGCCTCATCAAAGACCAGAAAATCAAGTCTGGCATCGGCAAACAGTTCGACGTCCCGCTGACGCGTGAGGAGCAGTTCCAACTGCTTCACATTCGTTAGCAGAATGCGCGGTTGACGGCCGACCGTACGCATAATTTCGCGAGAGCAGATCTCTTCCGGAGGATACACCGTGTCGCTCCGTTTTTCTTTTCTGATTTCGGCAAGCCTGGCCTCATAATCGGCCAGGGACGAACCGGCGGGCAAGCGGATGCCGGCGACTTCCGCCTCACGTTCCGGGGTCTTTCCCACATACATGCCGAAGGGAATGCCCGTACCGGCCAGCAGTGACCGCAAACGCCCAAGCTGATCTTCAGCGAGCGCATTCATGGGATAGACAATGACGGCACTGATTCCCGGCCCTACTCCCTGATCGCGTAATTCGAAACATTTGCTGATCACAGGATAAAGAAAGCATTCCGTTTTTCCTGATCCCGTTCCTGTCGCAACGAGAGTTGTCCGGGCGTCATGAATGGCCCGAATAGCCTCTTCCTGATGTCCGTATATTCTCATGATCTCTGATGGAATGCGATGGCGCATATGGGGATGAAAGATGCCTTCTTTGATCAGGTCTTCCACAGCCGCACCCTGACGGAAAGGCCGTGAGAGACTGATATACGGTCCTTTCAGGAGAGGCGAATGGCGCGTTTCATCCAGGGAGAGCAAACGGCGCATCTGCGTATGCAGCCTCGCATCGGCAAAGGGATAGGCGGTTAACTGATAGCGGAGAAAACTCCGGACAACTTTTTCAGTGAAAACGATGGGATTGAGTGCCATGATCTGCCTTAGTTAATGTGAGCCAAAACGAAAACATCTAAACATCGAGCTGCGCAACAGATATGCCTAATGCAGTTGCCACTCTCTCAAGAGTTGTTCTTCGTGGTTTTGCGCCGGGCTTTTCCAGCTTGGCAACAGCGGCTTGACTCACGCCCATTCGGTCGGCAAGCTCTCCCTGCGTAATTCCCATATACTCGCGCCATGCCCGAATGACAGGCACAGCCCGCAGGACGTGTGCTTCGACAACCGCTTGCGGGATACCGGCGGCATGGATCTTTTCCCCATCCAACAAGGGGCGGATACGTTCAAAGTCTTTCCAGGGCACAAGCACAAACGCAGGTTGGCCCTGATATTCGATTTTCTGATAATTAGTAGGTGTTTTCATCTCGTTTCTTGACCTCTTCGATACTGACGATGTTGACCGCCTCAAACACATTGAACAGGACCCGCCAATTTCCGATACGAAGGCGGTGTGTTGGTTCGTGATCCGTCAATCGTTTCACGTTGGAGCAGTCCGGAAATTGGGACAAGCCTCTCGCAACCTTCAGAATGCGTTCTTGAACGACACGGTCACCAATTTCATTCAAGCTTTTTGATTATATACAGCATTCCTGCACAATTCACAAGACATGCCGATGTAGTAATAATCCAGCTTGACACGAGAAATATAGTCATCTAATATGACCAATATGGAGGCATGTTATGAAGCAGTACAATATTGCGGAAGCAAAATCTCATTTTTCCGAACTTATCAAATTGGCTTTGTTGGGTGAAGAGGTTGTGATTGCGCGGGATAATAAGCCAATCCTAAAGCTGGCGCCGGTGACGGATATGAAAAAGGCGAGACAGCCCGGTTCAGCTAAAGGACAGATTCTTTCAATTGCCCCCGATTTTAATGATGTGCCGGCGGATTTCAAGGAATATGTCTGATGGCCCGTTTTCTCTTGGATACGCATGCATTCCTGTGGTGGATCAGCGATGCTCCAGAGCTGACGGCAGCAGCCCGCGCGGCGATTGCCGACTCCAGAAACGAGTGCTTCCTGAGCGTGGCCAGTTGCTGGGAGATGGCCATAAAATCGAGTCTCGGCAAGCTTCGTCTGACAAAACCCGTTGAAAAATTTGTGTCGGAACAACTGACGGCAAACGGTTTTGGCCTGTTGAATATCGAACTGCGTCATGCTGCAAAGGTTGAGAATCTGCCCTTTCACCATCACGATCCGTTTGATCGACTGATTATTGCCCAGGCGATAACGGACAGGATGACAATTGTATCGCCGGATAGCGCCTTTGCCAATTACGGCGTGAAACTTCTCTGGTGAAACATTCATGACTGCGCCCGTCACCGTCACAAAGCAAAGATAAAAATCTCTGAATAAATGTCAGCCTGCTTCTATACGGAACCATAAAACCTTTTCTTGACATATTATGATCGATATGCTAACTTTATAACCACCTCGGAAAGCTTATGCTGGTCAGATAAATAGTTACTATCATTCAGTGTTGCAGATTTATAGGGGGGTAAGCCATGCCAATCACGAGACATAAACTCGCCGAACGAATCAGGGCCGCCCGCGAGGCGTGCGGGCTGACGCAGAAGGAACTCGCCAAACATCTTGGTTTCTCGAGGCCAACCGTTGTCCAGATCGAGGCGGGCAAACGCGCCGTATCCAGCCTCGAACTCGACAAAATCGCTTATCTTTTCGGGCGCGACATCCGGGAATTCATTGCCGAGTCCTTCGATGAGGAGGATGCCCTCGCAGTGCTCTTTCGCGCTCAACCCGCCGTGGCGGGGCAGCCGGTTGTCATGGAGAAGCTCAGGGAATGCCTTGCCATCGGGCGGGAGCTAACGAATCTTGAACAGATCGTCGGCATCGACCGAAGTCAAGCCGCGACGGCATCCTACCCGCTCCCGCCATCCGGAACTCGCTGGCAGGCGATACAACAGGGAGAGAGACTCGCTGATGAAGAGCGTCGCCGCCTCGGTCTCGGAAACGCACCGTTGCCGCCTCTCATCGACCTGCTTGAATCGCAGGGGGTCCGCACGGGCGTCGTGGATCTGCCCGAAGACATCTCCGGCCTGACTCTGAGCGACCGCAAAGGCGGGCTTTTCGTCTTCGCCAACCGGGCACATCATTGTCTTCGGAGACGGTTTTCTATTGCCCATGAGTATGCGCATGTCATCGCCGACCGCGACCGAATCGGAATCGTGAGCCGAGCTTCGGAGAGGGACGATCTCCTGGAGGTTCGGTCCAATGCCTTCGCGGCAGCCTTCCTGATGCCTGAGGAAGGCGTACGTCAGTTTGTTACTGGACTGGGCAAGGGCAGGCCGAGCCGCAGCCGCACCGAGGTCTTCGACGAGGCGGGAAGCCTCGACGTCGAGGGCCGCACCGAGCCTGGCAGCCAATCCATCCAGCTTTATGATCTCGTTCAGGCGGCGCACCATTTTGAAGTTAGCCGGCTGATGGCGCTTTTCAGGTTGCGTAATCTTCGTCTTTTGAACGACGCGGAGTTCAACAGCCTCAAGGTTCTGGATGATAAAGGCACGGGCAAGGAACTGGCCAAAGCGATGGGACTGGATGATCCGGACTCTCCGGAAATCCGCAACGAATTTCGTCATCGTTTCCTCGGCCTTGCGCTGGAGGCCTACCGGCGGGATGAGATCTCCCGAGGCAAGCTGAAGGAACTGGTTTTGATGGTGGGGCTGTCGGCGGACGAAATCGACCGCCTCATTGAAAATGTCGGACTTGCCGATGATCCCCGGAAGGAGCCCGAAACGTGAAAGCGCTCTCGCGCCGTACCATCGTTGCCGATGCCAACGTGCTCATCAATCTGATGCACGTCAATCGGCTCGATCTCTGTTCCTGCCTGCCCGGTTGCACATTTGTGGTTCCCGACCACGTACGCGATGAGATCACGGACAAAGGCCAGCGGGTGGCGCTTGATGACGCCGTTACTCGTGGGATTTTTCACATCGAGGCGATCAAAGCCATCGATACTATTTCCCTCTTTGCGGAACTCACTACGTATGTCGGACGGGGTGAAGCAGCTTGCCTTGCCCTTGCCGTCGAACGGAGTTGGATCATCGCGTCGGACGAGAAAAGGCGTTTCCGCCGGGAGGCAGAGAACCGTATCGGCAGCGGGCGCATTATCGGAACCAAGGATTTATACGTTCTTGCGATCCAAGCCGGTTTGATCACCGTCGAGGAAGCGGATGCAGACAAGGAGATACTGGAACGACACCGTTTCAAAATGGATTTCAAATCGTTTCAAGATATCGTAATAAAATAAATCGTTAGAAAGGAGACATAAATATGAACAAGAGACGAATTTACGATGTGAGCCCAAAGGGAAAGCAATGGGCGGTAAAGGAGCGAGACGCTGATCGTGCGGTTGCAAACTTTGACAATAAGATCGACGCTGTCAAGCGAGCCCGTGAAATCGCCAATAACCTGCCGCTCGCCCAGATTGTGATTCGAAAGCAGGATGGCACAATTCAGACGGAGCACACCTATGGCGATGACCCGTATCCGCCGCCGGGATGATTTATGAACTGGTTTCTAAGCATGTTTCTTAGGCGTAAGGCATCTCTTTTGCGAAACAATGGTTAAAGACTTCGATCCCCGCGTCAATGCCACATAAAGATTACAGGCGTTGTAATTGTCGGCATCGAGGACAATCGCATGATCGAACTCCAGACCTTTTACGAGGAGTGTTGTGCCAACGGCACATCGAGGCAGAAGTCTCCCAAGGCGTCGCGTGCGATTACGGACAAGCCACGCTGCATCCGGCAGATTGACCGAATCCCCTGAAATAACCGCGCCTATGGCCCGTTCCATCTCGCGCATTAGTTCGCGTCGGTATACATGAGCGCCGGGAACTTGGACCATGGTATGCAAAGCCGTTATCACGGGAGCCAAGGAGTCTTCCTCGGATATATCCAACAATGCTTTGACTTGAGGCATGTGCGTCCTCACCTTGGGCATCCGTTTTTCAACGAGGGCATGGCGAATGGTACCTAATTTGCTTTTTACCGCTGTCATGCAAATCCCCGCAAAGTCCAGCACGGCAATAGCCCGATTATATCCGTGACTCTCTTCTATACGATGCGCATAATCGTAGAGCTCATCCAATTCGATGGCTTCCACACAGGAATAACGGCTTTTCAGTCGACTCGCGATAAATTTGCATTGATTCGGCATCTGGTGAATTGCGATGACTGATTCACCATCTCTTGCCACATCGAAACACGCCTTCAATTGCCTGCCAAGCTTATAATCAGAATTACTCCCATCTACCCACGCAACGGGGGCATCCTTCAGATTGATTCCCTGTCCAACAACAAGCATGTCACGCACATATCGTAACCATTCCCCGAGCTCGGGATTTGACTTTGCCCACCGCCAAGCCGTATTTGGCCCACCCACAACCTCGAAAAGGGGATCGACGTGCTGCGTCCATCGGATCGGTTCGTTATTGCCAAAATCAAAGATACCTTGCAACGGGTCCCCCACAATCCGGCACGGTAGAATTTCAAGCAATGAACTTACGAGTTCGTGCTGGGTAACGGAGCAGTCTTGGTATTCGTCCACGTATACGCCCGAGTACGAGGCACGCATGATTTCCCATATAGGCTTCAGATGGATCAGACGCCGCGCGGATTCGTAAACGGATAAGAATTCTTTGTTGTTTCGCGGTTGCAGCGTACTCAGGGCGGACGTTTTGGGGAAAGCCGTGGCTAAACGAAGTGCCCATCCGGCAATGGTATCGACATGAAATGCCTTTGCCGGGACATTCATTCTGGCCAAGCGTTCGCGAAGGGCTTCCACCCCGGCATGAGTATGGGTTAGGATCAGTTCTCTGGCGCCACCGTGTTCAGCAACGGCTTTGGCAATGACATGGGTTTTGCCGTATCCGGCAGCGGCAACCATCGCCCCTCGCTGGCTTTTTGCCAGTGCCGCAGCCTCAGTCATTTCCGTGCGCCCACAATCGCAGGGCGTCGATCTTCACGCCCAAGTCCTTTTCTCGAATGGCATTGTAATTCCGGATGACGATATCTGCGAGTTCCTCCGCAAGGTCAACGCGTTTAAACCAGCCTTTGCGATTCCCAACTTTGTGGGTTCTGGCGGCTTTTCCGACAGCACTTCGCAACTTGCTCTCATCAAGGCCACGACACGGCCATTCAGCGGGATTGCCAGCCAAATCAGTAGAGGAGATAAACATTCTATCCGCTACCACATCTTGCACAGCCTGTTCACCCCAATGATCCATCGCCAGAAGCACAACATCCGCCACACCCTGCCAAGGCAGATCGAGAGCAATGCGCTCTTCTATGGCTACCCCATCGTTCCATTGAAAAACCTCCACCCCAGCCGCCTCTAATGCGGTTTGATTCGGTTTGAGTGGCTGGTCAGAGTCTGCAAGCAGAGAAACTTCATAACCGAGGCCAGCGAGCGCCAATGCCACACCAGGGGCGTCAGTACCACCGCCATCAGCCAGTGCCACGCCAGAGAGGCTAAAAGATGTCCCGTTCTCAGTCCACCATTGATCCAACCGCCGGCAAAAACCGAGTTCAGTTCTGCCCTCGCAGATCAGAACCTTTTGGGCCAGGAAAGCTTCACTCGCTTTCAAGATGATCGATTGGAGCGACGAATCCACGGGAAGAACCCTCGTGATTCCCTCTGAGGATCGAACCACACGAAGCTCGCTGGCCTTCAATTCACCGAGCACAACGGGGGCATGCGTCGTCATCAATACATGTCTCTTTACTCCATCCGTGCCCTGCATAACCCGGAGAAGATGTCTGATCCGATGAGGTTCAAGGCCATGCTCCACCTCATCGATCAACGTGAGACCATTCGCTTTTGCCACTTCTCTTTGCATCGCAACAGCCAGAAGGCGGCGTGTCCCTAGGCCGGCCCGTCGCAGGGGCACTTCACCGTCGTGCAGACACATGGCGCCAATTCCCACTGAAATGGCCTGCATGTCTAAATGGGGACGGTAGCAAGATCTTGCCGCCACACCGAACTTGGCACCGACAAGACAAGCCTTCTCCGCGGTCTTGGATAGAGGCTCCAATGCTTCCTGATTGCAATCGGCCAATGCTGCTCTCGCTGCTCGTCCCACGCCAGCGAGAATGGCGGATGGGCTTTCCCACTCGTCAGAGAATCTTGCGAGAACTGAACCTCGTCCCCAGGAAAAGTGGCGATCAAGAAAGTCTCCGAGCCGAGCACATCCGAGTTTCTCTCTGTCTTTTACCGAAATCGACTTCCCTTCGGGGTTCCTGCCGTTGCAGACTGTCCAAGTTGGCTCCAAAGACGAATCGACGTGCAGCTCAATGGAAATAACCACTTCATCATCGGCACCCGGTTCATCACGAAGCTCACCGTCAGCAGTCCATCCTCTTGCCAGGTATCCATACTTTGCCTCGCTCTTGATCTCATCAGGTAGATCACCGATGGTGGCTATGATGCGGATAGGCTCCGCAGTTTGCGCATCATAGAAGTCCGTGTCGTCGAACGGCAGGTTCCATCGAGGCGAAAGAGCGAACTCGATCGCATCGAGAATCGTCGTCTTTGTCGAATCACCCGGTCCTATCAGGCAGATGAAATCTCCGCCGACGTTCCACTCCAGTTTCTTGATTCCCCGAAATCGTTCAATTTCAAGTCGCCGAATTCTCATCGCAATTTTCCCTCTTTTTATGCGGGTATTACTTTGTACCCCTCTGTGCAGAACCAGTTGGACTCACTAAGAGCTTCGTACATAGCCCCTTGCCACGAGTTTATTGCCACAGCTTTACGGCTTTCCTTCTGCTCAACCAAGTGAAGCTTGAGATCATCGGGGCCACCGCGGGCTGCGATCCGCGTCAAGCTTAACTTGATATTTACTAGCTCCACAGCTGCATGAGTTGAATATAATGCTGCCAGTTCGAATGTCTTAAAGTGCATTCTAACACGTTCTTGTTTTACTGTAGGCCAGTTATCCGGTGGATCTGCAAAGAACACGACAGCAGGGGGAACACCTTCCATGACTCTCGCGAATAGCCATGCCCCGTCGTCAACTTCATCGTAATAGGGGTGCAGTGTTTGTTCAACGGCGCTTGATGGCTGTATGTCCAGCTTCGTTTTATTGCATTTGAAACAAGCGGGAATGAGGTTCACAGGCGTAATTGTTAATGCAGGATGCCGCGATTGGGCAAGATAATGGTCTAGTGTAGAGACATCCCTCTGAGCGCAAAGCGGGCAAATGCCATTCCTTGGGGCTATTTTAATTTCGTCGTAGATGCGACGGGCGAGGGAATTCTTGCGGCTGAATGTCCCCTTATAGAGTTTTCGCATTTCTTCCACCGTCAGACGACCGGCCACCGTCGTCGCTTCCACAATTGTGTAGAAAGCACCATTCACAGCACAACCCTTGTAAGCAGTTTCAGCAGCTACGATGTCAGCCGTAACGGAGGCCAGTTTTGCACGTAAAGTCGGATCCCTCACGCCGGATATACAAGTTTCGAATGCAATTCGCGCATCACATGCAGGAATATTCAACCTTCTCATTGTCTGCCCCCGGAATCGTCATCACGATCCGCGATCATTCCTCTCGCGATGGCACGGGCTTCGGCGCCAAGTTGACCTTTGAAGTGGTGGAGCAATTCATCATAGTCGAGCATCTCCTTATGAACTGCATCGTGTAGCAATTTATGGAAGCCTGAATTTGTGACTTCGAGTCCAAATACCTCTCTTGTCAGGATGCCCACATTTTCGCCAAATGTCTCAATTGAAGGTCTTTCAGCGACTGATACTGTACCAGACCGTCTCAACATCCAGACACACGACTTAGGAACTTCCTGCAGTACTACTGGGGAATGACTTGCAATAATGGCTACGCCGTTTCGTTTTACCAGGAGATCGGCCAAGCTGCGTATGAATGCCGAAAGTAATGGAGGATGGAGGTGACTCTCGGGTTCGTCGAGAAGTAACAGTGTACGTTCATCGACAAGTTCTGCAAGACACGTGATGGTCAGCAGAACGATAGCATGCCCCGAGCTAAGTCGAGAAAAAAGACGCACAGCCTTCCGTTTCCACTTTTCTTCAGGCTCCTCAAGTAAGTCTGTGATCGCCGCTTCAGCAAAAAGAGGATCATTTTCCAAGGTATGGACGGCAGCACGCCAACGCTCAGCCTTTAGGCCATACCGGCAATTCTGCAAACTGTTACTGAAATCTTCTGCTAGCTGCTTTGGTGTCTTGACTATTGAAACTTCACCGTTTTCAGTTTTATCTCTTTGTCTCAGGCCAACCATGAATGAACTAATAGCTGATGGCTCCTCTGCCGAAATATCAAAATCATCGAAAGCGCTGAAAGAAACAGAAATCAACCCAGCAAATGACCAATCATCCTTGTTACCGCCAAGCAATCGAAATTCACCTACCGGATTTGATGGATCCTGTTTTCCCAAAAGTGCTTTCCGCATCAGCTGAAGACACCGAGTCTTGCCAACACCATTTCGACCGATAAGCACATGAACATTTGTTGGCGGCTGGGATTCGGGTTCAACATGAAACTGGAGGACAGGTTGTTGTCCATTACCTTCGTTCCTTGGGAAGATATATTCGAACTGGAACTCCGTGAGTACGGCATTGCCCGTTGAAAGCCGGTGGAGTCGATTTCTAACGTTTTCTATCCGAACATCGCGAAGGAGTGATTCTCTCATCACTTCTTCATCCTTAAACTTTTCAAAAAGACTGATATCCCATGCACAATCTTTGAGTCCTCGTAAAATAGCAAGCCTCAATTCCTCAGGGATAGTGTTTAGTGTTTCATAGTAGTTTTCACCTTGACCCAGCGAAAAGTAACCCTCAGCAAGAGCATCGAATTCGTTATCGAGAGCAGGGGCACGTTTCCCCGGTTCGATAGTCCGGCTCGGAAGAAGACCTGCATGACCAATTTTTACTGATCCAGGTTCAAATCTCTTGCCTGCACTGTCAAAGACAATGATCTGGAATTGTGTTTGATACTTTGCCCAATCATCCCATCTGTCCTTGATCAAAAATACTGCATTGCTTGCAGAGGAAGGAATGGATTGTTGCGTATTAATAACCGTAAATATCATTTTAAAATCCTTGCTCTTTCAACATCGTTTTCATCAGCTTAGAAGCGTTCGACGTTTCATTCAAATAGTTTCCCCTGTTTGTCCTTGTCGACGTCATACATAGCCGACGGCTCCGAAATTTGTTGTTGTGGCGTTGCACCCTGCTTTTCGGCTTCCATGTCCAAGAGGAGTTGCTGATAACCGACTTCACCGAGGAGGTTACGGGCGTGGAGATGGCACTCGCGCCATGATTCTTCTGGGGATTGGGTAAGCTGCCAGTCATAGAAACGGGGACCGAGGCGGCCGGCAACCGGTTGGGGATGTTTCGCCCGCTCGTCGTGGCCAAGGTTGTAATCAGCAAGGCACAGCGTTTCGGGGAGCATCCAGCCTTCGCCGTCGTTCTGGTTGAGGAATACCTCAATGCCCTTCTCCCGGTCACCGCCACAGGCGCGGATCTTCTCCTCTAAGTCATGGAAGGCGATGATGGTCAGGACGGTGTGACGGAGTTCAGGATCTTTGTCCTTATCCACACGCCAGAAACCCCTTGCGTCAAGTGAGGCTGATAACAACGAATTGTGCAACAGGTCGTAGGGAAAATCACATCCATTCAACAAGTGCACAAGGTCCTCCGTTGTGAGGCCAAACATAGCGGCCGCAATGGCGTCAACAATACAGCGCATTCTCAAGTACTCGGATGAACTTGCTGGCCAAAGGTTCCGCCAGGCTTTACGGCTGTTTTGCAGGTGTTTTATGGCAAGTGAAGCAAAACGTCTGCCTCGGAATGCCAACATGCTTGTAAATAGTGTCGATCCCGAAAAGATTTTACGCCTTGTTGGCCACGGACTCTCCCACAGAAAGAAAGAGTTTATGTTTGTTCCGGCGATCCGCCGTCTAAGACACCAATCGAACACATACGAACTCGAAACTGTAGCTCCGAACAAGACGTGATCGCTTCCTGATTCAACTGATAGAAGACCAAGTGAGTTGCCACAGGGGACACGGTCAATCACCGCGTTGATAAATGTACGGGCATCTGTAGAGCGGGCAAGAGCGCGAAACCCAATAACACAAGGCGGTTTATTTCCTGGCATGTTACTGATACCGAGCAAGAACTGAGGGCAAAGATCATCAGCGAATCCTTCGTAACGCCTCCATTGTGCCCGATTTCCAGCCCCCCGTTCGTATATAGCAATGTTGCTGGACAAACCATACACCATCACACCCTGATACAGAGGCAAAGCTGTGTCCTCGATCTGATCTTCCCTGATCCAGGCGTCGGCGTTGCGGGAGAGGATGATGCCCTGCGGGATGTCGGCGCGGGGAATGGGGAGGGCGTCATAGGGAGGCTGGGCGCAACGGATACACCAATCAGTGCGCTGAACATCGCCCGGCTTGAGTAGATGGCAGTGAACGTATTGAATGCGGGCGGTGCGCTCTTCCAGGCCGGCATTTGTATTGAAGAGCCATTCTTCTAATTCGATTTCGGCAGGTCGGGGATTGGCGGCATCAACACCCAACTCGATCCAGAGTTCTTCAATGGGTCGCCAGTTTCCCTTGAGCCAGCGGCTGTATTCGTCGGGGCGGTAGCCATCGGCCTCCCATTTTGGACGTGGGGGAAAAAGTTTTGAGTCGTTGGTCATATCGAACTCTCTGGCATACTGGATGCCCCAGCCATCGGGACCATCGTCGCCGAGAAGAACGGAGTTGGTGTAGATCTTTTCGAGGATTTCCAGATCCCGCTGGGACTGGATTTCGAGGATGGCGAGCGATTTAGGACTGAAGCGCGCGACCTGGGCACGAGTGTAGGGTGTGGCAAAGGCCTCGGCTCGTTCCCAGTCTTCGAGCTTACGGCGCATGAAGGCGGTGCGGATCGCCGCGGTAGTGCCGCCCTTCTGAATAATAACAGGATTGAACTTATATGAGCGGTGGATTTCGAAAATCCCTTCCCTGTTTTCAAAACCAAAGAGCCACTCCCAGCGACAGTGGTCGAGAAATAGTCGGCGCAGTCCCCCCGTGCCGTGATCCGAGTAGAGACCAGAGGGAACAATGAAGCCCAGGCGCCCGCTGTCACGAAGCAGAGAATGGGCCTGCTCCAGGAAGGCCTTGTAGAGATTGATGTCCGCCGCTCCCTGGTGGCGGAAGGGGTGGGCCGGGTCGGCGAAACCTTGGCTCTTCCTGCGGGCATCCCGCCAGCGGGCATGTAAAAGTTGGTTGTCCCGGCCGCGGGCAATAGCAAAGCGGTCCGCGCTCGTTTCATTCTCTTCAGGATCGCCCCAGGGATTTGCGGCATATCCCATATAGTTCGACTGGGCGCGAAAATCGGCGTTATAGTCAAGCCAAGTCCGCTCAATCCCCTCATCGTCAAAAAAGCCGGTCTGACGACGCAGGGCGTCCTGTTTGCCGTAGGTCCGATAGAGGGGATCGATATTGGAGAAGAACTCCTTCGAGTTGGGTTTGGCGATGTCCCACGGCGGGTTTCCTACGAGGGCATCGAAACCTGAACCACTGGCGCAAAAAACATCCGGAAATTCTATCTCCCAGTGAAAGAAATGTTTGTCCGCAGCAATCCGGGCAGCAATATCGCGTGTTGCCGGCGGAGGATCGGCGAAGGTCGAGGGCAGCGGCGCATCATCAAGGGCGTTCGCCGACCAGAACCAACAGGCGCACCAGAGATCGAGGGCGGCTTTCAGAGAACGCCATCCCGGTGATCCGAGAATTTCCTCGCGGTATATCCGGGATCGTTCGGCGCTGTCGTAAACAGGCAGCTTGTGGAGTCGCGCAAGGACGTTCAAGACTTCGGCATGGACCGAAGCGGCTTCAATCTTTCGTGCTTCCGAAAAAGCAAGCGTGGGGGCATCAAGAAAATGCCGGAGGTCAGGCGTGAGCCTGTCCTTAACGAAAGCCTTAAGCGCCTTCGAGCGGGATTCTTTCTCGAAGTTGACGCCATTGGTGTGGCTTTTGTCGCCACCTTCGCGGTTCTTCCAGGCCATGACGGGATAGTGGCAGAATGTGTCCAGCCATCCGCCAACCAGGCTGTTGCCGCATTTGATTTTGTGGTCAAGGAAGGAGAATGGAAGCGTCCTGTCCATCGTCTCGATCCAGAGCGACAGGCGGCACAGCTCCACGGCCAGCGGGTCAATATCCACACCGTAAAGGCAGCGTTCCACAATATGACGGCGGAGAATTGCCTTGGTGCGTATCTCGAAATCATCGTCAT
>CAYGNV010000011.1:0-23980 GCA_964351355.1 uncultured Smithella sp. | reverse complement strand
TTCACAAAAGACAGAAACTCGGTCTATGTGTCTTGCAATGAGAACTTTGCCCGTGATTTAGGTATAACCACTGAAGAATATACAGGAAAGGACGATTACGTTTATTTCCCTAAAGAATTGGCCGATAAATACAGAGCTGACGACAAGCGGATCATGGAATCAGGAGATGCGGAAGATATCGAAGAGCAATACATAAAGGATGGACAGACATTCTGGGTGCATACAAAAAAAACGCCTCTAATGGATGATGAGGGGAATATTAAAGGTATACTAGGAATTTTCGACGACATCACCGAGCGCAAGTTGGCGGAGCATGCACTGCGAGAAAGAGAAGAGCGCTATCGTTCTCTGGTAGATGCAATCGGACAAAGCAACATCGGCTTGTTAATTATGGATGCCGGCTATCGGGTGCGCTTCATGAACGAACCGATGGTTATGGCATTTGGCGATCAGACCGGGTGCATCTGCTATGAGGGCTTGGGCAAGGCCAACTCCCCCTGCAGCTACTGTAGAATGGATGAAGTGATAAAACAAGGGAGTATCGTGACTTATCAGTCTACTGTCGCCAACGGTAGGACTTACGACATCGTTGCTGTCCCGTTTCAAGATACCGATGGGACAGCGTGCAAGCTGGAGGTCCTTCGAGATATCACCGAGAGCAAACTGGTCGAAAGAGCACTATTAGAAAGTAATCAGCGCCTCCGTCGGATATATGAATCCGGAATGCTTGGCATAATCTATTGGAACATGAATGGTCAAATCATAGACGCCAACGATAGATTTCTGGAGATGGTCGGCTATACCCGGGATGAGCTTGAGAGCGGCAAGGTCGACTGGATCAACATGACTCCGCCGGAGTTTCAGTATCTCGATGATAACGCCGTCAAGGAACTCAACGCCACAGGTGTTAACAAAATACCGTATGAGAAGGAGTACATTCGAAAAGATGGTACCCGGATGCCGATTATTTTGGCCGGTGCCACGCTGGATGAGGATAAGTTCAATGGGGTTGCCTTCGTCTTGGACATCACCGAAAGAAAGCAGGTAGAGGAAAAACTTCAGAATACCCTCGAAAGTCTCAGAAAATCTTTTGCCGCCACAATTCAGGTCTTGATAGCGGCGGTTGAGTCAAGGGACCCCTATACGTCCGGACATCAGATCCGTTCGGCCGATCTTGCCCGTGCTATAGCCACCGAGATGGAATTACCTCAGGATGTCATTGAGGGACTCCGTATGGCAGGTTCCATTCATGACATCGGAAAACTATCTATTCCTGCGGAGATATTGTCCAAGCCCACCAAGCTGACAAACCTCGAGTTTTCCCTGATCAAAGAGCACGCCCAAAGGGGATACGAGATGCTGAAGGATGTGGAATCTCCCTGGCCGCTGGCACAAATTGTTTACCAGCACCATGAACGGATGGACGGTTCCGGCTACCCAAGGAATCTGAAAGGCGAGGAAATTTGCATGGAGGCCCGCATCCTCGCCGTTGCCGACGTGGTGGAAGCCATGGCCTCACACCGGCCCTATCGTCCCGGCCTGGGCATTGATGCCGCTCTGAATGAAATCGAGAAGAACAGAGGTATCTTTTACGACGAAGCCGTCGCAGATGCCTGCCTGAGATTATTTCGGGAGAAGGGCTTTAAACTTGAAAACACTTGATTATAAGCAGTAATCCTCACTCCAATTCCAAATCGAAAACCGTTGCTTTTGTAGGTTTTATGAGTGTCAAGGCAAAATTTAATTGGGCACTGTCTGTTCAGTCAAGTACAGGTCGGGACACCTAAAAGCTACAAGCGGGAATTGATTAATTTCACTTGTTCCGAAAAGGGGATTCATACCCATGATTCTTTTCAGAAAAAAACGCGCGCATCGACCAGCGACACACCTTGTCCTTTGGGATGAACAATGACCGGATTAAGGTCAATCTCGCTGATCGCCGGGCAGGCGGCAAGCAGAGCAGACACCCGGCAAACAACATCCACAAGGGATTTAACGTCCGCCGGTTTTCTGCCTCTGGCGCCGGTGAGCAGCGGATATGCCCTCAACTCTTTGAGCATGCCTTCGGCTTCTTTTTTTGTAACAGGCGCAAGCCTCAGCGCCGTGTCCTTGAATATTTCAATAAATACGCCCCCCAGCCCGACCATGATCATCGGGCCAAAGGCCGGGTCGCGCCGTCCGCCGACAAAGCATTCGACGCCTTCGGGCGACATTTCCTGAAGCAGGAAACCGTCGATGGCGGGACGCGATTTTGCCTGACGCACCGCCTTTTGAATGCCGGAGATGGCGGACAACAATTCCTTTTTCGAACCGATATTCAAGAGCACGCCGCCCACGTCGGATTTATGTGACGCGTCGCGCGAAATCAGTTTCACGGCCAGGGGGTAATGCAGGGGCATTTTTTTCAACTCTTTTTCATTACGGATAACCAGATGGGGGATCGGTGTCAAACCGGCTGCGGCGCAAATGGTGAGAGCCTCATCCGTTAAAGGGATTCTTTTTTCACGTGCGCAACGCTCCCGGATGGTTTCCACGGGGCGCAGATCCATTTTATGGTTTGGCGTTTTGCCCCGGTTGTCCCGCGCCGCTTTTTGTTCATAATAGGTCAGAGAGACATTCAACGCGGCGGCAGCCTCCAGCGGGGAAGTGAAAATGGGAAAGGGTTGACTCTGCTGCACTTTTAGAATTTCTTCCCGGTCAGAGATCATGGTGAGGGAGACCGGTTTGGCATATTTGGCGACCAGCTTTTCCACGCCCGCCAGAAATGTTCGCGACATCGCTCCTTCAAAATCCGATGAATACAGATGATTGAAGAGCACGCCGTCGTAGGTGTCAAGTTTCAGCGCTTCTTCCAGAATCTTGGTAAATATCGTGTAATCGAAGATTTCGCCCAGATCCAGGGGGTTCTGATGTGCGATGACACGGGTGTTGTAAATGGTTTTGAGCTTGGTGATGAAAGGGGACGGAAACGGCGTCATGTCAAAGCCGTATTTTGCGCAGGCGTCAGCCGACAGGACGGCATGGCCTCCCGAGCGTGAAAGGACTGCAACACGCCGCCCTTTCATGAGCGGCAGGCGAACGATCTTGATGGCGTTGATGAACGCCATTTCGTCATCCACGCGAATGGCCGCAGCCTGCTTGAGCGCGCCATCGACTACCGTATCGTCGCTGGAGAGCGCCGTCGTATGGGACTGCGCGATTTTCGCACTGATCGGCGAGCGGTTTGACTTTTGGATGACAATCGGTTTATCGCAGGCACGAGCCAGGTCGAAAAATGCCCTGCCCCTTTTAAAACCTTCCAGATACAGAGAGATGATGTCAGTTTTGCCGTCCTGAATGAAGTAATCCAGAAAGTCCACTTCATCGAGTTGGAGTTTATTGCCGGTGGCCACGAATTTTCCGGGTTTGATTCCGTAGCCTGACACCGCGCGCAGATAGGAACCGCCCACGCCACCGCTTTGCGAAATGAGTCCCAGCCTGCCGCCGATGGGAATATCCTTGAAGAAGGCAAACGGCATCATCATTTTTAAATCAAAATTGACGGTGCCCACGCAATTCGGGCCGATGACTTTCATGCCGTATTTATCAGCAACGGCCAGCACGTCTTCTTCCAGCGTATGGTCGCCGTGCGAATATTCGCTGAAACCACCCGATTCAATCACAACATGCGTGATGCCTTTTTTGCCGCATTCCTCCATCAGACCGGGCACGGTTTTGGCAGGCGTCAGAAAGATGGCCACATCCGGCGTCTCCGGCAGATCGGCGACGCTGGTATAGATATGAACGCCGGCCACGTCTCCTTCCTGAGAGCCGACGCCGTAGAGGTTTCCCTCGTAACCGACTTGTTTGTTGTTGCGTAAAACGATTTGTCCCAGATTCATTTTGGTGGCGGAAGCGCCGAAGACAACAATACTGCGGGGGGTGAAGAATTTTTCCATCATCAGTTTACTCCTCTCGCCCGGCAGTGCTGATTTGATATTTCGTGTCATAAACCTGTATGGGCGAAATATTATCGCCTTTCTCCTTGCCTTATGGTATCATCCTGAATGCGCAACGACAAGAAAGAATCGCAGGAAAACGAGCTTTGTTTCCGGTTACCGGACGATGGATTTTATAAGGTAACCGGGCAGGCGTGTCAAGATGTAATCGTTTGATAGAATATCCATAAATATTTCGATTGCTTTGATGATGACGCGATGGTTCGTATAAAGCCGCACACGATATAAAATATTGACAGTTAACGGAGGATTGTGGTTTTATTACACCGATTCTTCCAAAATTTTCAGCTTCACATTTATTTTGCACGATGGTTGTTGACGGCATCAGGTATGATTTTTGTAGTAATGCTATTTGGAAAGGAGAGTAGAATGAAGACGATACAAAAAACTCCCTGTCGGCACGGTTCACTTTTAATCTTCTGTCTATGGGCATTGGTTCTTTTTTGCTCCCCTGTGTCAGCACAGAATATCATTGAAGAATGGGACACAGTGAAGACTCCTTCTGCGCCGGAATTAAAATCTGTGACGGTAGATCCAAAGGTGACGGCGCTCCTGCTGCTCGATTTTAACAAGCAGACATGTAATGCAGAAAGACGTCCCCGCTGTATTGCTTCCATTCCGAAGGTTCAAAAGCTTCTTACGGAGGCACGCTCGAAAGGTGTCTTCGTGGTGTACAGCCTCTCCCCCGGTGCAACGGTTGCCGATATTGCCAAGGCGTTGGCGCCTCTCGGGAATGAGCCTGTGGTGACATCGGGACCTGATAAATTCATCGGGACGGATCTGGAGAATATCCTGAAAGAAAAGGGTATAAAAACGGTCATTGTAACAGGAACGGCAGCGCACGGGGCAGTTCTGTATACGGCCAGTGGGGCGGCATTCCGGGGAATGCAGGTCATTGTGCCCGTGGATGGCCTGTCTGCTGAAAGTACTTACGCTGAGCAGTATGTTGTCTGGAATATGGCGAATGCCCCGCGTGTCTCGACTCAGTCGGTGCTGACCAGGATTGACCTGATTCAATATCAGTAACCGGATAGGGAAAAACCATTTTTGCCGCCTGCCCTGCCTCTGATCAGGCAACAGTTGGTGATAGTAATGGACAATATGACGAATCACGAAGCAGTTCTTGTTGTGGAAGATGATCCCCAAGCCATTTTGATGATGACGGAGCTTATAATCTCCTGCGGATTTCAGTGTGTGGCGGTGAATTGCAAAGATGCGGGCATGGATATTATCGAGAAGCGGCGCTTCGATATCGTGATCGCCGATATCGAAACAATGGAGGGCCTCCATTTAATTTCCGATGCCCGCAAGATTCAATCGGATGTTCCTTTTTTGGTCATGACAGGTTATAATGATAACCTTACATACGAATCAATTGTTACCGTCGGCGCCAATGATTTCATCAAAAAACCTTTTACAACCGCAGGGCTCAATAGCAAGCTGTATCGTATCCTGAAAGAACGGCGCCTGGCCTTGGATAACCGTCGGCTTTTAGCGGAACAAATCGCGTCAAATAAAAAAATATCTATTCTTCTGGAGATCGCCCTTGATCTGACGGCAGAGGTGGAGTTTGCAAACCTCTTTCCCCTGATTATCAGCCGCGTCACCAAAATCATGAATGCCGAACGGACAAGCCTGTATTTAATCGACTGGGATCGAAATGAAATCTGGACCACTGTTGCGGAAAAAATTGAGCATTTTTCCTTGCCCATCGGGGAAGGAATCAGCGGGTTTGTGGCCAAAACGGGAGAAACCGTCAACATCGCAGATGCCTGGGAACTGCCCTATTTCAAACGTGAGTTTGATATACAGCAGAATTTTCGCACAAAGACCGTTTTGTGCATGCCGATTAACAACCGCTCAGGAGGCCGAATCGCCGTCATTCAGGTCATAAACAAACAGGGCGGTGGATTATTTAACGATGATGATGAGAACCTGCTGAAATCGCTGGCCTCCCAGATGGCTATTTCCATCGAAAACGCTCAGTTGATCGACGAGCTCAAGCTTTCTTTCGAAAGTTCAATACGCACGCTTTCCGCAACCGTTGACGCCAGACACCATTTGACCGCCGGACATTCGGAGCGGGTAACGGAATATTCCCTGATGATTGCCCACAAGATGGGCATCGGACCAGAAGAGGCAGAATTGATCAAATATGCGGGCCTTCTTCATGATATCGGAAAGATCGGCATTAAAGACGCCATACTCCTCAAAAGCGGGCAGTTTACGGCGGCGGAGCGGATAGAAATGGAGATGCACGCCGTAAGAGCAAAAGAAATCCTCGATAACTTCCATTTCTCCAAAGCATTGTCACAGGTGCCATTCATTGCTTCTCACCACCATGAACGTTTTGACGGCAGTGGCTATCCCGACAGACTCCGGGGGGAGGATATTCCTCTGGGGGCCCGAATTCTTGCAACAGCGGATGTTTTTGACGCCCTGACATCGGCCCGTGATTACCCGAAATATACGGAGACGGAGACGATAAGTTACGACCCCATGCCTTTGCCCAAGGTTCTCCACATTCTAAAAAGTGGCGCCGGCAGTCAATTTGATCCTGCTGTGGCAGCCGCCTTCCTGGAATGCATGGCGGATGCCTTGCTGAAACACCGTGGAGAACATTTTCCTCCCGCTTATGTTGATGAAACGATCGAAATCCTCCGGAAAGCGTAAGCCGTAAACAAAAAGAATGGTTACGGTTCTATTGACTATGCTTTCAACTTCAGGTAAGGGGCGGAATCATGACCGACCAACCAGACAGCGACGACTATCATGCCCAGGAAATTCAGACACTACGGCGTGAACTCCAAGAGCTCCGGCAATCGGAAATCAAAAGAAAACGCGTGGAAGAGGAGCTGAAAGAAAGCGAGCAGCGTCTGAAGAGCGTCATTGGCGGTTCACCCATTCCCGCGTTTGTGATCGGCAAAGACCACCACATCCTATACTGGAATAAAGCACTCGAGGAACTCACCAAAATTAAGGCTGAAGACGTTATCGGCACGTCCCAGCAATGGCGGGCATTTTACAGCAAGAAGCGCCCCTGCATGGCGGATCTCCTGGTGAGCCGTGAGCAGGATAATATTTCCAGATGGTATGCCGGCAAGTACATCAAATCCAAACTGCTGGATGAAGCCTATGAAGCCATAGATTTTTTCCCGGAGCTGGGCAATCAGGGAAAATGGCTGCGATTTACGGCAGCCATTGTTCGCAACGCGGCGGGTGAGTTGATTGGCGCGATCGAAACGCTGGAAGATATTACCCGGCGGAAGAAAGCGAAGGAAGCGTTGCTGAAGGCGCAAGCAGAGCTGGAAGAACGCGTTCAGGCCAGAACGGCGGAACTGGCCCAGGCCAACGAGGCGCTGCTCCATGAACTGATGGAGCGTCACCGGACGCAAAAAGCCCTCAAGCAGACCACTGATCATCTTTCCCTGCTTCTGGAATCCCTGCCGATTGTGTCCTATGCTCGCACGGCCGATGGGAATTGCGCGCTGACTTTTGTCAGCAACACAATTGAGGAGATTACCGGTTATCCCGCACAATATTTTGTCGATGATGAGAGCTTCTGGAGAGAGCATATTCATCCCGATGATCAGGAACGCATTCTTGCTGATTTAAAAAGCGAGCGCGCCAAGGGGTCTCACCGGTACAGTTACCGTTTCAGAGTAATGGATGATTCCTATCGCTGGTTTTCCGATTACTGGCGGATTGTACAGATTCCATCGGGTTCAACCAGTTATATTGTAGGCGCCTGGCAGGATGTGACGGAAGACAAGAGAATCCGTCAGGAAGGGGAGCTACGGCTCCAGCAGATGATTCAAACGCATAAGTTGACCGCGCTGGGTGAGGTGGTGGCCGGTGTCGCGCATGAAATCAACAACCCCGTCAGTTTTATTGCCTATAATGTCCCGATTCTTGAAGAAATCTGGAATACGGTGGAAATCATTCTATCCCGCTCGAGCGCCCATCATCCCGATTGGGAAAAAAGAGGGCTGTCTTATGAAGAAGTTTGCAGCAACATGCAGGAGATCATCCAGGCGTTTAAAATCGGGGCCAACCGGATCAGTCGCGTCATTACCAGCTTGAAGGAATTTTCACGCTCCGATGAGACCGCGCAGAAGAAACTGGTCGCCGTGCCGGAGGTGATCGCGGGCGCCCTGATGATTGTGGGCGCGCAGGTTAGAAGAAACGTATCCAAAATCGATCAGGAAATTTCCGAAAATATTCCTCCCATATTCGGACATTTTCAGAAAATTGAGCAGGTGATTGCCAATCTGCTGATTAACGCCCATCAGGCGATTCCAGCGGGGCAAAAAGGCCGGATTCGAATCCGCTGCCGTCATATTGAACGTTTAAAAGCCGTGGTGGTTGATATTGAAGACAACGGGAAGGGGATTGAACGCAAAATTATGGAGCAAATTTTTGATCCTTTTTTTACAACCAGACGGGAGCGTGACGGAACGGGGCTGGGGCTTTCCATTTCCTATGGTCTGATCAGGGAACACCACGGGCTGATCAGCGTTTTATCGCGTCCGGGCAGGGGCAGCCGTTTTTCCATTTATCTCCCTGTGGACGGTGAGACCGATATCAGCTTGTATCCGGCTACTTTATGCGTGGACCACAATGTTAAATATCTCAAAGAGCTCAAGGCCAATTTCGTGGATGCCGTGATCTGGCGTTCGGAAGTCGAGGACAAACCAGAGGACATTCTCAGTTTCCTGGCGGAGAATCCGGAGGTGGATATCGTCGTGTCGGAAATTCGCCTCAAGGGATTTGACGGCTGGTATCTGCTGGAAAAGATCCGCGCGAGATTTCCACTCCTTCCGGTTATCCTGTATACTGCCGACCGCAAGGCGTTCAAGCCGCCTGCTCAGGTCAAGATGCTTCCTGACCACACGCTGCACAGACCGTTCAGCATCGATCAGCTTCAAAAGATCATCCATGATTTGGGGAGACAACGGCTATGAAAATATTGATTGTCGATGACGAGGATATGTCTCTTTCCTCCGTGAAGAGAATTCTCAAGTGGCGCGGAATCAAGAACGTCGAGGTCTGCGATAACGGCAGGGAAGCGATTAAGAGGATTCGACAGGAAAACTTTGATATTGTTCTGCTGGATCTGCTGATGCCTGATGTTGACGGGATGCAGGTGCTCGAATCCACCAAGCCTTTTTGTCCGTGGACGGAATTTATCATTCTGACGGCTGTTGATGACATTCAGACCACCGTGCGGGCCATGCGCCAGGGCGCTTATGATTATCTGGTCAAACCCGTGGACAACGAACTGCTTTTTTTATCCATTGAAAGAGCCTATGAAAGAAAAGGGCTGCTGGCCGGTCTTTCCATCAGCGCCAGTTGTGAGGCGATGGACATTCCGACGGCTTTTGCCGACATGATTACGCAGGATAAGCAGGTGAAGGCCTTGATATCCTATGCTCAGGTGATGGCGCGCAGTGGCAATCCGATTCTGATCACCGGCGAGTCGGGAACAGGAAAGGAACTGATGGCGCGGGGCATTCACCGGGCGGGACCGGCGCCTGCCGGCCCTTTTGTGGCCGTCAATGTATCCGCCATACCCGCGACGATGTTTGAAAGCCAGTTTTTCGGACACGCCAGAGGGGCGTTCACCGGCGCCGAGAGCGCTCACGCCGGATTTTTTGAACAGGCGGACGGCGGGACGCTTTTCCTGGATGAAATCGGCGAACTGCCGATTGGATTACAATCCAAGCTCCTGCGCGTTCTGGAAGACAAGACCTTCACGCCGCTCGGCGCGAAAAGTCCCGTGCGTGTGGACATCCGGCTTATTTCAGCGACCAATACCAATCTGGAAGCGGCCTGTCAGGAAGGAAAATTTCGTATCGATCTGATGTACCGGCTCAAGTCCGCTTATGTCTGCCTGCCGCCGCTCCGAGAAAGAAGAGGGGATATCGCGCTTCTGGCCGCCCACTTTTTGCAAAAGGCTTGTCTGCGTCATGAAAAAAGCATTCATGGATTCAGCCCCGAAGCCATGCAACTGCTTACACATAAAGATTACCCCGGAAACATCCGTGAATTGTCACAAATGGTCGAAAATGCCGTTTTGCTGGCTTGCGGGTCGGTGATCCTGCCTGCTGAGTTGGATGGGAATGGAGCGTCCGAGGCTCGGCCGTCCTTATCGAGCCGCAGTCTTTGCACCCTCAAAGAAAATAACACGGCCCACCTGCTGTTTGTTTTGAATGCTACCGGCGGCAACCGCCGCGAAACCGCCCGGATTCTTGGCATTACACTTCGTCAGCTGCAAAGGAAATTGGCCGAGATGAAATAAATCTTCTGCTGGCAACGGAAAAATTAAGTTATTCAACCGCCGGGTAACGGCATATACAGTATTGTCAGAGATCCGAACGGTTGTGAGATTGAGATTGCTTTTTGAAAGTTAATGTATTAATTTTCGTTCGCGGGGTGCCGTTCAATCCGTGGAATGGACGGCTGAGATTATACCCTTTGAACCTGACCCGGGTAATGCCGGCGTAGGGAGTGGCGATCATTCTAAACCAATCTAAGCCATATCCTTTTCAGGTGAAAGGGTATGGCTTATTTATTTTGAGGATTTTGGACAATCCATGCATCAAAACGTTATCATTGTCAGTGGCGGTTGCCTGGAGAACCCGGATTTTTTCCGGAAGAGGATGGCTCAAACGGGCAACCGCGTGTTGATTGGCTGTGACGGCGGCACGCGCCATATCGCAGCAGCCTCGCTGACGCCGGATGTGCTGGTGGGGGACATGGACTCCATGGAGCCGTCGCAACTGGCGCATTACGAACGTTCGGGAATAAAGATCATTAAGCATCCGGCCAAGAAGGATTTTACCGATACGGCTCTGGCTCTGGATTACGCGCTATCGCAGCATCCGGAAACCATTGAGATCTGGGGCGCGCAAGGCGGAAGAATGGATCACGCGCTGGCCAATCTGTTTTTGCTGATTAAAGGCAGGGAAGCGGGAATTAAAACCTGCCTGATGGATGAATACTGCGAAGCTTTTGTGCCGGACGGCGAAGTCTTGTTTACAGACGCCGCCGGTTGTCTGGTCTCTCTTATCGCGCTTAGTCCCAGAGTCGAGGGCGTTACCCTGCGGGGATTTCTCTATCCCCTCAGCGACGGGACGTTGATGATGTCTGAAACGCGGGGTGTCAGTAATATCATTTCCGGTAATCCAGCCGTCATCCGTATCCGGTCGGGAAATCTGCTGGTGATCCGGTACTGGCAAAAAGATATTTTTCCGGGGGCGGGCTGAATGAACAAGCTGTTCAAAGTCTTATGTGTTGGTGGTTCCGACTCCGGTGGCGGGGCAGGCATTCAGGCGGATCTGAAGGCATTGAGCGCCTGCGGCTGCTATGGATTGAGTGTGATCACCGCCCTGACGGCTCAGAATACCCGCGGGGTTCAGGATATTTTTCCTGTGCCGCAAAGATTCATTGCCGCGCAACTGGATGCCGTCTTGAGCGATATTGGCGCGGATGCTTTAAAAACCGGCATGATGCTGACGGCGGGTGCGGTCAATACAGTGGTCAGGAAGATTGAACAATACAGAATAAAAAATGTCGTTGTCGATCCGGTGATGATTGCCAAGGGAGGCCGGACGATGATGCAGGAGGCGGCGAGACAGGCGCTGGTCAAAAGGCTTCTGCCGCTGACCAGGGTTCTCACACCGAATATTCCGGAAGCGGAATCTCTGGCTCAGCTGAAAATCCGGTCGGTTGCGGGGATGAAGAAAGCCGCGGCCGTCATTTTGGAACTTGGCGCGAAAAATGTCTTTATTAAAGGAGGGCATTTGCCCGGCAGAAGGAACTCCGGCAGCATCGATATCCTCTATGATGGAAAACAATATTACGAGTTTTCAGCAGACTGGATCGAGACAAAAAACACGCACGGCACCGGCTGCACCTTTGCTTCAGTTCTGGCGGCAAATCTGGCGCAGGGCAAAGATATGCTTCAGGCGGCAGAGCAGGCAAAACTGATGGTAACGGAGGCGATTGCACAATCGCTTAGCCTGGGTCATGGACACGGGCCGGTAAATATATTGGAAAAATTGTATTAATATTTTGGAGGAAGAAATGACACAGTTGGAAAAAGCCCGTAAGGGTTTGATTACGGAAGAGATGAAAATCTGCGCGGCACAGGAAGGCGTTGAGGCGGAATTTATCCGGCAGGGCATGGTTGATGGAAACATTGTGATTTGCCGCAATGTAAACCATACGGCGATCAAACCGCTTGCCATAGGCCTTGGATTGCGTACGAAAGTCAACGCCAATATTGGCACATCCAGAGACAATAATGATTTGGCGCTCGAGTTGGAAAAACTCAAAATCGCCGCAGCGGTGGGGGCTGACGCTGTTATGGATCTTTCCACCGGTGGTGATCTGGCGCAAATTCGCAAAGCGGTGATGGAGCAAGCCACTGTGGCTATCGGCACAGTGCCGATTTATCAGGCAGCCGTAAAGGTTCTTAGTGAGAAAAAAGCGATCTCGGAGATGACCACCGAAGATATGTTTGACGTGATAGAAGAAAACGGCAGGGATGGCGTCGATTTCATCACGGTGCATTGCGGCGTCAACCGCCTGAGTGTGGCCGCAGTCGAGACGCAGGGGAGAATCATCGGCATCGTCAGCCGGGGCGGCTCTATGACGGCCAACTGGATGCACTGCAATGATCGGGAAAATCCGCTTTATGAGGAATATGACCGCCTGCTGGAAATTGCTCACCGCTACGACATGGTATTGAGTCTGGGTGACGGTTTGCGTCCCGGCGCGATTGATGACGCTACCGATCAGGGGCAATTGCAGGAGTTAATTATTTTAGGTCAACTGGCTGCCCGCGCCCGCGCCGCAGGGGTGCAGGTCATGATTGAAGGGCCGGGTCATGTGCCGATCACCGAGATTGAAGCCAATATAAAATTGCAGAAAAAGATCTGTCAGGGCGCTCCGTTTTATGTTCTGGGGCCGCTGCCGACGGACATAGCGCCCGGTTACGACCATATTACCTCAGCGATTGGCGGCGCGATTGCCGGCGCCGCCGGGGCTGATTTCCTTTGTTACGTCACCCCGGCTGAACATTTGCGTCTGCCGACGTTGGCCGATGTGCGCGACGGCGTTATTGCCGCACGGATTGCCGCTCACATTGCGGACATTGCCAAAGGGGTGAAGGGCGCGAGGGAGCGAAACCGGAAAATGTCCCAATGCCGGAAAAACTTTGACTGGCAGGGGCAAGTGGAGTTATCCATTGACCCGGAAAGAACCGTCGCGCTTCTGGAAAAAAGCAAGAGCGCCCAGGATGAAGGCTGCACGATGTGCGGTGAATTCTGTGCGATCAAATTAGGGAAGCGATAAAAGAAGCGACACGAGGAGTAGGGATTGACCCCATCGGGAGCAAAAAACAGCGAGACCAGGCGGTGCATGGCTATGTCTATAGTGCGCCGTCTCAAGCAGGCAGGGTTTGAAGCCTATTTTGTCGGTGGCTGTGTGCGTGATTTTGTGCGCGGCGTTACGCCCGGCGATTATGATATCGCAACATCTGCTCTCCCTGATCAGGTCACGGCACTATTTGAGAGGACGCTGGCTGTCGGTGCGAAATTCGGCGTGATCATGGTGATTGCGGATGGTCATCCCTATGAGGTCGCAACTTTTCGCAGTGACGACATCTATGAAGACGGCAGAAGGCCTACGTCTGTTCACTTTTCATCGGCCAGGGAAGATGTCTTCAGGCGCGATTTTACCATCAACGGCTTGTTGATGGATCCCGAAACCCATCAAATCATCGATTATGTGGACGGCCTTGCGGATATTGACCGGAAAGTTCTCCGAACCATCGGTGATCCAGCCATTCGTTTTAATGAAGACTATTTAAGGATGCTGCGCGCGATCCGCTTTGCCGCCAATCTTAATTTTTCCATGGATCCACAAACCCGGGACGCCATTCAACGCCATGCCGCAAACATTAAGGGAATCAGCGCCGAACGCATTACCGAAGAGCTTCAAAAGATTCTGACACGCGGCGGCGCGCGCCGGGGTTTCGAATTAATGGCCGCAACAGGACTATTGAAGGAAATCTTGCCTGAAGTGGATCGCCTGAGAGGTGTTGAACAGCCGCCTCGTTTTCATCCGGAGGGTGATGTCTGGCGGCATACGATCATCATGCTGGAAATCTTATCGGATGAAACCAGTCCGGATATGGATCCGGCGCTGGCCTGGGGAGCGCTTTTACACGATGTCGGCAAGCCCGTGTCGCGCACGGAGGATGATGACGGCGTCCATTTTTACGGACATGTGAAATTGGGGGAGGCTATAGCCGAAGGCGTTCTTCAGCGGTTGAGACTCTCGCGCGCGCAAAAGGATACCGTGCTGAGCCTGATCCATCATCACATGGCCTTTATGAACGTGCAGAAAATGCGGCCCGCTCGGCTGAAGCGTTTTTTGCGGATGCCGGATTTTCATCTGCATCTGCAATTGCATCGCCTGGATTGCCTGGCCAGTCACGGGATGCTGGACCATTACGATTTCTGCCGCCATCAGCTGCAGCATCTGGAGCATGAAGCGCTGCATCCGCCACGTCTTTTGACCGGCCATGACTTGATGGCGATGGGATTTACACCCGGGAAGCTGATCGGGGAAGTCTTGCGGGCGCTGGAAGAAGAGCAACTGGAAAACAGAATACAGAATAGGGAAGAAGCGGCGGCCTTTGTGCAAACCCGCTGGAAATTGTAACAGGGTTTTATGCAGGATAAAGACAGCGTGGAAAAAGTAAAAAAAATCAGCCTGAATATTGCGTTGTTTCTGATTCTTGTCATGTTGATGCAGGCCTGCGCGAGCCGCGAAGCGAAGGTTCAATCTGTTTCACCCGGGCCACAAAAGCGACCGCTGGCGATCATGGGAAACACGATTCAGGCCGGAGCGTTCGCGCAGGTGGAAAACGCGGTGCGTCTGACGGAAAAGCTCAAAAGCCAGGGTCTGGACGCTACTTATTTCAAAGCAGCCGATGGTTTGTTTAAAGTTCGCTTCGGCAACTTCTCATCCAAAGATCAGGCTAAGTTGCGAGCTCAATCACTGCAAAGCGCGGGCGTGATCGAAGAGTTCTATATCGTGCTGCCGGAAGATTCCGCGGCGGCAAAGCGCAAGCAATATGGCACGGATTATTTAAGAGAGTCGCTGGTGAAAAGCGCCCGGGACTTTATCGGAGTGCCTTATCTGTGGGGCGGAGCGTCCGCCGAGGCGGGATTTGATTGCAGCGGTCTCACGATGACGGTTTATCAGTTAAATGGTCTGGATCTGCCGCGGCATTCGGCAACACAGTATGACGCAGGCGATGCGATTGACCAAAGCGATTTACAAAAAGGCGATCTGGTCTTTTTTTTAATGAAAGGGCGCGGGAAAGTGTCGCACGTGGGCATCTATATCGGCAGTGGTCGGTTCATTCATGCGCCGTCTCGCGGCAAGAAGATCCGTATCGACTCTTTATCCGATGAATACTTCGCCAAACGTTATGTCGGAGCAAAAAATTATCTGTGATCGCCATGCCCGCAGCGCTAACGCACGGGGGATGTGATATCAATCCTTCCGGTACGGTTTGAGGTGATCTTCACGTTACCCGTTTTAAGAAATTATATTTGCATGATGATGATAAACGCCGGCAACACTCGCCGGTATTGGATTTCATGATGATCGTGAAATGATTTACAGGCAAAATCATGGACTGCGAATTTTCGGTTTGTGCCTCATGGATAAAAATAATTTTTCTTAGCGGAATTAAAAATGAAAAAATATAATATTTTTTTATAGTTTTTGTTGACCGGAGGGAAAAAATAAAGTAAAATTAGTCAACGTTGAAAGGTTACTCATTCTGTAACCAAGAAGTAAACTCAATAAAAGGAGGCTAAACCCAATGACAGCAACAGCAAAGAAAGTAGTAGTAAAGAAGGCTGCAAAGCCCGCCGCAAAAAAGGTAGCAGCCAAGAAGGTCGTGAAGAAAGCAGTAGCGAAGAAGGTTGTGAAGAAAGTAGCAGCCAAGAAAGTTGTCAAGAAGGCAGCAGTTAAAAAAGTTGTCAAGAAGGCAGCAGTTAAAAAGTAACATCCATGAACAATGATCATTTAAAGAGCAGGACAACACCAGTTGCCTGCTCTTTAAGTTTCAACGACATTTCTTGCGCTCTTACCCGGCAATTTCTTGCCTATCCGTCGTATTCACTAATGTAAAAAATAAACGATGTTTTAAAAAAAAGAATTCAGTGCTATGAATATCCAACTTTTGTTCGCTTCGGAATGATGACGTTTTCTTGTGACGAGAGAATCTTGTATTTGCGTTTCGCGCTATAGAGGTGATTCATGACCAGAGACTTAATTCTCAGTATCGATAACGGCACACAATCCGTGCGGGCTCTTATTTTTGATTTAAAGGGTAACCTGCTTTTTAAAAAAAGAGTTCCGATGAAGCCTTATATTTCGCGTGAACCGGGTTGGGCGGAACAGGATGTGGACTATTACTGGAAATCGCTTTGTCAGGCCTGTCAAATGCTTTGGCATGAAACAACCGTGCCGAAGGACGCGATTGCGGGAGTCACCATAACCACTCAGCGCGCCACGCTGATCAATCTCGATAAAAGCGGCAAGCCGTTGCGGCAGGCGATGGTCTGGCTGGATCAGAGGCGCACCAGCGGCTTAAAACCGATAGGCGGATTGTGGGGCCTGGCTTTCAAACTGTCGGGTATGAGCGAAACGGTGGCGTATCTTCAGGCAGAGGCGGAGAGCAACTGGATTAAACGTTATCAGCCGGATATCTGGAAGAAGACGCACAAATTTTTATTTCTCTCCGGCTATCTGACCTATCGCCTGACTGGCCGGTTTGTTGATTCCGTCGGATGTCAGGTCGGCTATATTCCCTTTGATTATAAAAAGAAGGCTTGGGCGTCTTCGTGGAACTGGAAATGGGAGGTTACGCAGGTTGAACCTCAGATGCTACCGGATTTAATCGAGCCTTCGGGAGTGCTGGGACAGATTACCAGGCAGGCTGCCGAGGATACCGGCATCCCGGAAGGATTGCCGGTGATCGCCGCCGCTGCCGATAAAGCCTGTGAAGTGATCGGCGCCGGCTGTCTTGAACCGCATATCGGCTGCCTGAGTTACGGCACAACCGCCACCATCAATACGACGCACTATAAATATATTGAAGCCATTCCACTGATTCCCCCTTATCCCTCGGCAGTGCCGGACGCCTACAGTCTGGAAATAATGATTTACCGGGGCTACTGGATGGTCAGCTGGTTTACGGAACAATTTGCACAGCTGGAGCAGCAGATCGCCGAGGAGCGTGGTGTTGAAGTCGAAACACTTATTGAAGATCTCTTACACCAGGTGCCGCCGGGTTCCATGGGGCTGATTCTCCAGCCCTACTGGTCGCCGGGCATTAAAGTGCCGGGGCCGGAGGCCAAGGGCGCCGTGATCGGCTTTGGCGACGTGCATAACCGAGCGCACCTTTATCGCGCTATGCTGGAAGGTCTGGCGTATGCCCTCAGGGAAGGCAAGGAGCGTCAGGAAAAGCGCAGCGGCGTGGATATTACGGAGCTGCGTGTCTCCGGTGGCGGCTCGCAAAGCGACGCAGCCATGCAACTCACCGCTGATATTTTCGGCATGCCGACAGCCCGCTCACATATTTATGAAACATCGGGACTGGGTGCGGCCATCGACGCGGCGGTTGGCCTGAAACTGCATCAGAACTTTAAGGAAGCTGTTGCCGAGATGACACACATCGGACAGTATTTCGAACCGGATCTGAATACGCACAAAATATACAATCAACTTTATAAACGTGTTTACAAACAAATGTATAAGAGGCTAAAACCCCTCTATGAAGAAATCCGTGACATCACCGGCTATCCCCAAAGGGCAGGGGAGGGGTAGGGGGAAAAAGTTTTAAGTTTTAAGATTTAAGTTTTAAGAGTTAAGAGTTAAGAGTTAAAGATGCATTATTCGCGGTTAGTGTGAAATCAGGATTTTTACTTAACTCTTAAATCTTAAAACTTAATTACTTATTTCTTAAATCTTTTGCCTCATTGACAGAAGAAAAGAACCGGCATATAGCGGAAATGTAAAATTGCGAGTGATCAACTGACCAAGCTCATGAGTCTGGGCTTGACGTATGATCAGGCTGTGAATCGGATCATTCAAGGATTCCTGAAATAGTTTATGCGGCGACCGATAGCGAAGAGCATCCCTGTTTTCACTGATTAAGAATAGAACGGACTTGATCATGCGTCATTCATTCTCCTGCCGGATACAGTGGCTTCTGTTAATGGGAACCCTGATGGGGCTTTGGGGTTGCGCCAGCATGATGGAAACGACGCCGGCGCCTCCCGGTGTTTCGCCCAGAGTCGAACTCACCGGCCCTTACGACGCAGATATTCCAACTCATCATGCCAATCAAATTAAAAGAACCAGCCTCATGGCGGACTGGGCTGTGCCTTATGTTTTCATCAGCGTGGGGACACATTTTGAGTCAGCCGGTGATCAGGAGCGTACGATTCATTTCTTCAACCGGGCGATTAAGGAATTTCGCAAACGCAACAATGTTTTCGGGGAAGGAACTGCGTTGGGCCGTAAAGTATCGGCGCTTCACCGATTCGACAATGTTTCCGATGCGGCGCTGTGTATCCAGGAGATGGAAAATAAATGGTCTCAAGCGCCGCTTAGCGCTTTTGTCTTCCACAACTATGGCCTTCATTATTTTAAAAAAGGAGATTATGCCAAAGCCCGGAAATACTTCGGACAAGCCCTGGCGGCCAATCCAAACTATTCCGATAACCCGGATTTGCTGGCGCTGAGACGCGATGCCGAATTGGTATATGGTAAGGCCCTGGTGCTGGTGGATTATTTTCCAAAAGTTTCCGGCAGGTTATTCCTGATGGATTTTGATGAGGCCTTTTATCAAGATATACGCCGTGACATTCAGGAAGGCCTGTCTCATCTGGAGCAGGTTCCGTCTCTGAACAATAATCTTCGAAAAACAAAAATCATTCAATATTTTCCTGAAATTATTCCGTCGTTTGTGGAATGCGATGTGTACAATTATCTGGGTTTAGCCTACGGGATTATGGGACAAACATCCCAGGCCGTGGAAAATCTGGAAACGGCTGTCCACTTGGCAAAAAGAATGGATTATCGCTTGGGCGAAGCCGACGGCATTTTTTTTCTTAATCAGGTTTATCTCCTCGATAAAAACAGGTCCGAAGGGATAAAAGCGGTTCGAGACCTTGCCGAAATCGCTGAGCGTTATCAGTTGGCTTCCTATGCGATATGGGCGAACATGATTCTTGCGCATCATCATGAAGGAATAGCCGACATTGACCGGACGATTCATGCCATCAACAGCGCACTGACGCTGATGGAAGAAAATGACTCATGGCTTTTACGTGATGCAGACTTCAGGGGAATCGGCTTTTTCCAGCGTCAGGCGATCTACGAAGCGCTTCTCAATCTGTATGCCGGAAAGAGTGATGTAAAGAGGGCTTTCCAGACAGCCGAGCGGGCCAAGGCGGCCGTGTTGGCCGACTCGCTGAGTGGTGTGGTTATCGGAAAAACACCTTCTGTGTCGGAAGACATGAAACAAGTGCAATTTTACCGTCAACAGTTGGCCCGTTACTACAAAAGACTGTTATCGCCAGTCGGCGGATCTGCAGTCTTTATGGATACGGTTGAAAAAATAGGCAAAGCCCGACGAGCTTATGCTGAAAAGCTTGCCGGGATTAGAGAGCAAGATCAAACTCTGTCTTTGCTGATCGGTGTTGTTCCGCCGGAGACGGGCGATATTCAACGACGGCTGGATCATAATACAACTCTTTTTACCTATTATGTCGGAGAGCAATATTTATATATTTGGGCGATCAGCAAGAACAGATTCCATCAGGAAAGAATGATAATGTCCCGCGGCGATGTTGACCGGCTGGTAAGCACTTATCAAAGCGCGATGATGTCCAGGGACAAAAGTCATGCCGATGTTTTGGCTGAAAAGATTTACGATACATTTTTAAAACCGGTCATTCCATTTGTTTATGGCGACCGGATTGGTTTTGTGCCCCATGGAGCTCTTTACAACCTGTCTTTTGCGTCGATGCGTTATGTGAAGTCTTATCTGGTGGACGGTTTTACAATTTTCTATCTGCCCCATGCCGGCATGTTGAAACCACTGCTGACGGAGAAATCGGATCCTCGCGCGAAGAAGGCGATCATCTTTGCCGATGCTCCGTGTCTCGAAAAACAGCAGACGGTCGTGCAAGCCGGGGAGGAGATGAAAATGCTGAAAAGAATATTTCCGCAGGCTGATTATATTGTCCAGGACGCTTCATCCAGGGATTATTTACAAAAGTTAACCGGCAGCTATGACGTTATTCACTTTATCCTGAATTGCTATTTAACGGACGAGGCGCGGCTCGATTCCTGTTTACCTCCGGCTGCAGCCGAAACGTGTCATGGATGTCTGAGCCTTCGCGATATTTTCCGTCTGCAACTGAGCGGGCGCACGGCTGTGTTGAGCGTATGCCGGGCGCTAGGAGACTTCTCTTCAAAGGGTGCGGGAATGCAGGCCCTGACGAGCGCATGGCGTTATGCCGTCAGCCCATCGGTGATGACTCAACTTTGGGAGGTTGAGGATAAATCGAAAGCGGCATTGATGGGGATGTTTTATAAAAATCTGGAAAAAAGCGGCAGTGCGGCCGATGCATTAAGAGCGGCGCAGAATGGGATGATTCAAAGGGGATATAGACCATCCGATTGGGCTGCGTTTATAACAACATGGTAAGTGTGTCAGAATTGTTAGAAGAAGAGAGAGATTGTTACCCTGACATAAAACAAAAATCATGACAGAGCCTTTCATGATGGGGGACCGGCAATTCAATTTTCTTGCGTGAATGTTGCATATCTGTTAAAAACGCCATGCAAATAAGGTGACCATGGATTGCTGCGGGCGACATTTTTAAACAGCCATCCGCAATGGATATTTCAATTCTTCTCTAGGGGCGGATTATGCAAAAAAAATCATCAGTGAAGCAATTCAACGCAATAGGCGATTATCTCATGGAAAGCGAAGAGGAAGCCATTCGCCTCGATATTAAGACGGACGCTGATGCACTGCGCAGGCAGGCCGCCTGGTGCGGCGTCAAGCCGGGCATGAGGATATTAGATTGCTGCTGTGGACCGGGAAAAACCACATCGCTGCTCTATGATATGATTCAACCTCAAGGCAGTATTGTGGGCATTGATTTTTCCGAACAGCGAATATCGTACGCTCAGGGACATTACGGTGGTAAAGAAGGAATTACATTTAGCCTTCAGAACCTGTGTGAACCGATGGATACACTGGGCGAATTCGATCTGATCTGGGTTCGGTTTGTTCTGGAGTATTTCCGGAAAGAAGCATTGGAGATTGTAGGAAATCTCAAAAATTGTCTGAAACCCGGCGGCACGCTGTGTCTGATCGACCTGGACTACAATTGTCTTACGCACTATGGCATGCCGGCATCTCTTTCGGCTGTGCTGGAAAGAATCATGAAAACGCTTGATGAACAGTATAATTTTGATACGTTTGTCGGGCGCAAGCTTTATTCCTTCCTGTATGACAACGGTTTTCAAAATATTGACGTGGAACTGATGGCGCACAACTTAATTTTTGGCGAAATCAAAGAAAAAGATAAGTATAACTGGACTAAAAAACTGGAAATAGCGGCAAAAAAATCAGGAGACTTGATTGAGGAATATCCAGGTGGCCATCGGCAGTTTTATGTCGATCTTGAGAAATACCTCGTGGATCCCAGGCGTTTTACCTACACGCCATTATTGTTATGCAAGGGAATCCGATCGTCATCAGAATGATTCTGCGTATCAATAATTTCCCGGATCGTGGACAGTAAATCTTCGAGTCGGTATGGCTTGTGGATAAACCCGGCTGCGCCGACGAGTTTTAAATCTGCTATTTGCTGGTTACTGGAATAGCCGCTGGTCATCAGCACTTTGACGTTGTGGTTGATTTCCAGTAAATCGTGCAAACATTTTTTCCCGCCGCCGCCCGGCATGATCATGTCAAGAATCACCAGGTCGATTTCATCTTCCTTGTGGCGATAAATCTCCAGCGCCTCCTCGCCGTTTTCCGCCGTTACAACCTGGTAGCCAAATAACGTTAAAGTGTCTTTAACCGTCTCCCGAATACTTTCTTCATCATCAGCCAAAAGTATTTTTTCCGTGCCGTAAGCGTTTTGCTTTGGCTTTTCTTGAACCTTCTGCAGCTCGCTTCCCGCCGCTGAAGCGGGAAGAATAACGGAAAAGATTGTGCCTTTATCCGGTTCGCTTTTACAGTAAATAAAACCGTCGTGGTTTTTTACAATGCCGTAAACGACCGCCAGCCCAAGGCCGGTGCCTTTGCCCGGTTTCTTGGTGGTGAAAAAAGGTTCAAAAATGCGTTTGGTCATTTCCAGATCCATTCCGCACCCCGTGTCCACAACAGACAATTCAACATAAGCGCCGGGATCGATGTAAAAACCGTCCAGCATGGTCCTTTCATGTAAAACCACATTGGCGGTCTTGATCATAATGATACCGCTGTCACCCATTGCATCGCGGGCATTGATGACCAGATTCATGATGATCTGTCCGATCTGATTTGCATCCGCGTTAATCAGGGAAATGTCTTCGCTAAGATCGGTTTTAATCTCGATCATTTTGGAAATTGATTTAGCAAGCAGGCTGTGGATGCTGGTGATCTCTTCATTGATATTGATCACCTTAGGGACGGGTTCGACTTTTCTGCTGAAAATAAGCAGTTGCCGGACAAGTTCGCTGGACCGCGTGAGGAGTTCCCCGATGCTGACGAGGTAAGGCATATCCACTTCGTTGCCGAGTCTGCCGGAAATCATTAATTGGTTGTAACCCATAATCGCCTGAATGATATTGTTAAAATCATGAGCGATGCCGCTGGTTAAAGTCCCCACGGCTTCCATCTTGGAGGCCTGCAGAAGCTGCGCTTCCATACTGCGTAATTTAGAGATGTCTTTAATCGTTCCGACGATTCCGATGACATTGCCTTCTGCATCATAATCAGGCGCGCCGGTCAGTGTGATGTGATGCGGCAGGCCTTTTGAATTGAAAATGACAAAATATTTATCTCTGACTCTTGATTTATCGGTAAGAATGCTTCGTAATGTCTCGGTAAGCGCAAGATGGTCTTCCTGGCGGATAAAATCGGAAATATGTTTGCCCTGGAGGTCATTCTTGTCCTGCCCCAAGAGCTCTTTCCAGGCGGGATTTATATATTTAATCCGTCCTTCATGATCCAGCTGATAGATAATATCAGGAGAGCTGTCGCTCAAATTGCGGAAACGTTCTTCACTTTCTTGAAGTTTCTTATGGGAGAATGCATTATTCAAGCTGATGCCAATCTCATGGGCAATACCCATCATTAAACTTAAGTCGCTTTGTGTCGGCGTGCTTTTTTCTATGGTATTATCCACAGCGAGAATGCCTTCCGACTTTCCTTTGTAAACGATAGGAACACAAATAAAGGCATTAATATTGAATTCTTTGGCAAAGCCGGAGCTCTTTTGCGAAAGATCTTTTTCAACATCGTTAACACTGTTGATCAGGAAAGGTTTTTGCTCCTGATACGCACGATAAAACACGCCTTTGGAGTTTGGATTGGTGAGGCTGAATTTGGTTATTTTCAGCAGCGCTTCTTCTCGATCTGTATAACCATAACCGGTAATATAATTCAGGTGAGTTCTTTCCTGGTTGGCAAGCATCACGATACCACGATTGAAAGGCATGCGTTTCTGCAGGGCATTAACGATATAAATTAATAATTTGCCAGGGTCGAGAATGCTGGAAGCCGCTTCACCAATTTCCCTAATGAGTAGAATTTCATTGTAACGAAGATTAACCTGTTTGACGACTTCGTCGGCAGCGCGTCCCTGGTCACTCAA